>CAZBZD010000018.1:0-17580 GCA_964496295.1 uncultured Rhodanobacteraceae bacterium
CTCGCCCACGCCGTGCCGCTGGCGCGCGCCCTGGTCGCCGGCGGCACCCCGGCGATCGAGATCACCCTGCGCACGCCGGTGGCGCTGGACGCGATCCGCGCCGTCGCCGCGGAAGTCGAAGGCGCCCGCGTCGGCGCCGGCACCGTGCTGACGCCGGACGATCTCGAAGCCGCGACCGCGGCCGGTGCACGTTTCGCGGTCTCGCCCGGCGCCACGCCGGGGCTGCTCGACGCCGCCGACGACAACGCCGTGCCGCTGCTGCCCGGCGCCGCCACCGCCAGCGAGGTCATGGCCCTGCTCGAACGCGGCTACACCTTCCAGAAATGCTTTCCCGCCGCCCCGGTCAACGCCGCCAAACTGCTGCGCTCGCTGGCCGGCCCGTTGCCGCAGGCACGCTTCTGCCCCACCGGCGGCATCCGCGCCGACAACGCCGCCGACTACCTGGCGCTGCCCAACGTGGTCTGCGTCGGCGGCTCCTGGCTCGCGCCGCGCGCCGCCGTCGAAGCCGGCGACTGGAACGCCGTCGAAACCCTCGCCCGCGAAGCCGCAACCCTCAAGGCCTGACCGCGGGCCTGCCCGCGCCGCCGGCAAGACACGGACAGCCCGGCTCCGCTACGACCGCGGGCGCGGCGGCGCGGTGGAACCTCGCACCACCAGCTCGGGGCTGAAGCCCTCGTTGCGCACCTTGCCCGCGCTGTCCTCGCGCAATTGCGCGATCAGCAGGCGCGTGGCGTGGCGGGCGATGTCGTCGGTGGCCTGGCGCGCGGTGGTCAGCGCCGGCCAGGACTGCTTGGAAAACGGGCTGTCCTCGAAACCGGCGATGGACAGGTCGTAGGGCACGTCCATGCCGGCCGAGCGCGCCGCGGCCAGCACGCCGGCGGCGATTTCGTCGTTGGAGCCGAAGATGGCGGTGGGCCGTCGCTTCAGCGCCAGCAGGCGGCGCGCTCCGCGGAAGCCGTCGTCGAAGGAATAATCGCCCTCGACCACCAGCTTCCGGTCCTGGGCGATGCCGTAGTCGCGCAGCGCGTCGGCGTAGCCCTGGTAGCGCTCGGGGCTGGAACGGTGCTGCTTGCCGCCCCACAGGAAACCGATGCGCGTGTGGCCGAGCTGGACCAGGTGCTCGGTGATGTCGTAGGCGGCATCGCGGTCGTCCACGTACACGCACGGCCAGCCGTCCTCGGGATCGGCCGAGGCCGACAGGATGCGCACGAACGTCACGCCGGCATCGGCCAGGTGCCGGAGCAGGCGCGGGTTTTCCGACATCGGCGGCGCCAGCACCACGCCGGCCAGGCGCGCGCGCTGCACCAGGTCCACCAGCTCCTGCGCCAGCTTCGGCGCGCGCGCGTTGCAGGGATGGATCTGCAGCCCGAAGCCCATCTCGCGGCACACCGACAGCGCGCCGTTCTGCACCGCGATGATGTAGTAGGGGTTGGGGTTGTCGTAGACCAGGCCGATGGCATAGGCGCGCGCACTGCGCAGGCTGCGCGCCGACAGGTCGGGCCGGTAGCCCAGCGCCTCGACCGCCCGCATCACGCGCTCGCGCGTGGCCGGCTGCACCGAGGCCTCCCTGTTGATGACGCGCGATACGGTTTTCAGTGAAACGCCGGCCTGCTTGGCGACGTCCTTCATGGTGGCAGCCACCGAACCTCCTCATGGCATCGGGTGTTGACGCGGGCCTGTCCCCTATCTTACGCCTGCGTTTCCGGTTCCAGCGCGGCCCCGCTCCGCACTTCGCCGGCCGTCATGCCCGCGCGGTGCCCGTGCAGGCCGTAATACAGGATGAAGAGGTACCCCGGCACCAGCACCAGCATGAAGGCGAGGCGGAAATCGATGACCGTTTCCAGGTACGCGAAAACCTGCGGGATCAGCGCACCGCCGGCAATGCCCATGATCAGCAGCGCCGAGCCGAACTCCGTGCGTCCGCCCAGCCCCTTGATGGCCAGCGGGAAAATCGCCGGCCACATCATGGCATTGGCGAAACCGAGCGCCACCGCCACGTAGCTGACCGGTACACGGGCGCCGAGGGCCCAGGCGCCCAGCGCGAACACGATGCCGAGCACGGCCGAGATCGCGAGATAGCGCTGCTGCGAAACGAAACGCGGCGTCAGCACCACGCCGACCAGGTAACCGACCAGCATGCCGAACATGGTCCAGGTGGTCAGGTGCTTGGCCACGTCCAGCGTCAGGCCGGAACTCTGGCCGTAGATGACGATGCCGTCGCCGGCCATCACCTCCATGCCCACGTAGATGAACAGGCACAACACGCCCAGCCACAGGTGCGGAAAGCTGAAAATGCTGCGCCCGCCGCCGCGGCTTCTGGCGTCGGAATCGCGGCTTTCCGGCTTGATTTCGGGCAGGGAGGAAAACAGGATCCACACCGCCAGCAGCACCAGGATCACTGCCATCACCACGTACGGCATCACCGCGCGCGACACGAAGGCGTGCTGCAGGACGGATTTGGCCTGCGGCGAAACCGCCCGTTCGATCCTGGCGGCAAACTCGGTGGCGCCACCCAGCAGCAGGGCGCCGAACACGATCGGCGCCAGTCCGCCGGCCACCTTGTTGCAGATGCCCATGATGGCCACCCGCTTGGCGCCGCTCTCGATCGGGCCGAGGATGCTCACGTACGGGTTGGAGGAGGTCTGCAGCAGCGCCAGGCCCGCGCCCACGACGAACAGCGCCGCCAGCGCGCCGTGGTAGCTGTAGCCGTCCATGAACAGGGCGAACAGGCCCGAGCCGACCGCCATCAGCAGCAGGCCCAGCGCCATGCCTTTTTTCATGCCGGTGCGCTTGAGGATCACCGCCGAAGGCAGGGCCAGGAAAAAGTAGGACAGGTAGAACGCCGCCGGAATCAGGAAAGCGCCGACATTGTCCACGTTGAAACCGACCTTGACGAACAGCATCAGCGAGCTGTTGAGCCAGGTGACGAAGCCGAAGATGAAAAACAGCACGCCGATGATGAACATGGACATGGCGTAGTGGGCGCTGCGGCCCGAATCGACGTGCGCAACCATGAAGGCCCTCCCCGGGTGAGTCTGGTTGACTTGCGGAATGGTCATCAGGTTTAACGTTGTCATCGCGCCACGTCAAGACCTTTGTCCGCGTCGGCCTCTGCCTTCCGGCCCGGCGCCAATACCCCGGCCGAAGCTGGAAGCGATATGACAAACAGGTATTGACAACGTTGTCATGTCGTGGTCACACTGGTCCCGTCATCACGTGAAAGCGCGGTTGACGCGCATCGTCTCGGGCAGGAGGGGACCAAGTGAGCGGAGGGGGCAAGTGAGTCCGACGGCTGGACAACCGGCGATGCCGGTACGCGATATCGCCGGCACGCCGCTGCTGGCGGCCGACATCGGCGGCACGCATGCGCGCCTGGGCCTGGTGCGCGGGCGCCGCGGCGGCCAGCAGATGTCCGTGCAGGCCTACCACAAGTACACCTGCGCCGAGCACGCCAGCCTCGAAGCGATCGTGCGCGACTTCCTCGACCACCACGCGCGCGAGCCGGTCACCCGCGGCGCGCTGGCCTGCGCCGGCTACGAGATCGACGGCGTGGTCATCAACGACAACCTGCCGTGGAAAGTGGCGCTCGAGGACCTGCGCCGCGCCCTGCACCTGGACGACCTGGCCCTGATCAACGATTTCGAGGCCGTGGCCTATGCCACGCAATACCTCGACCCCGGCACCGCCATGCAGATTTCGCGCGCCGCCGCGGCCACGCGGGAAGGACCGCAAGTGGTGGTCGGGCCCGGCACCGGCCTCGGCTCGGCCGTGCTGCTGCCCGGCAACCCGCAACCAGCGGTGCTGGCCACCGAAGCCGGCCAGATCGCGCTGGCGCCGGGCAATGCGCTGGAAGCCGACATCCTGCGCGTGCTCGCGCGCACCGGCGAGCACGTCTCGTACGAGCACGCCCTGTCCGGTCCCGGCCTGATCAACCTGTACCAGGCGTTGTGCATGCTCGAAGGCACGGCGCCCGCGTTGGACTCGCCCGAAGCCGTGACCAACGCGGCGCAGGGCGACGACGACCCGCAGGCGCGCAAGGCGCTGAACGTCTTCTGCGCCATGCTCGGCAGCTTTGCCGGCGACCTGGCCATGCTCTACGGCGCCTCGGGCGGCGTCTGGCTGGCCGGCGGCATCCTGCCCAAGATCCGCGATTTCCTGGCCCGCAGCGCCTTTGTCGAACGCTTCCTCGACAAGGGCCGCATGCGCGCCTTCCTGGAGAGGGTTCCCGTCCGTCTGATGGAACACGGACAACTCGGCGTCATCGGTGCCGCCGGCTGGTACCTGGACCACAAGGACCAGGCCAGCAAAGCACCGAAACACGGCGGCGGCGACCGGCAGGAGGCCTGACGACGCCAGTGACATCACCAGCGGAGCGCGCACCCAACGACATCAAGCACGCCCGTTCAGCTACCCCGGAGGGGAGACCACCATGACTTACCGCAAAACCATGCTTTCGGCGAGCATCGTCGCGGCGCTGATGTTTGCTGGCGCCGCCATCGCTCAAGATGCCCAGACCGACCAGACGCAACAGCAGACCACGCAAAACCCGCAGGACAACTCGTCCGCCGGCGCCGACCAGCAAAAGGCCGAGAAGCTGGGGACCATTACGGTCGTGGGCATCCGCGCCAGCATGCAGCAGTCGCTGCAGACCAAGCGCAATGCCAACGCCATCGTCGATGCCGTGACCGCCGAGGATCTCGGCAAATTCCCCAACGCCAATGCCGCCGAGTCGCTCTCGCTGACCCCCGGTGTCCAGGTGGATCGCCAGTTCGGCCAGGGCCAGCGCATCACCATCAACGGCATCGATTCCACGCTCAACCTGACCCTGCTCGACAACCACCCGGTGGCCCAGACCAGCTGGCGCTATTTCTCGGCGCCGCAGCGCGGCTTCAACTACTTGATGATCGCGCCGGAAATGCTCGGCCGGCTGGAAGTGTTCAAGAGCCAGCAGGCCAAGCTGCCGTCGGGCAGCATCGGCGGCACCGTCATCATGCACACGCGCAAGCCGCTGGACATGAAGGCCAACGCCTTCGCCGGCTCGGTCCGCTACAACTACAACGACCAGGCCTCCGACGGCAAGCCGTCCGCGTCGCTGCTGTACAGCTGGAAGAACCAGGACAGCACCTTCGGCTTCAACGTCGCCGTGCAGCACTACGAAGAGAAAATCGATCGCCAGGGCCTGGAAATCTTCGGCTACAACCCGATTTCCGACTACGTGGCGGCCGGCAACACGGCGGCCGCGGCCGCGGTCGCAAACGGCAGCGTCCGTCCCGACGACCTGGTGCCCCAGGAGGTCAACTCCGCATGGTTCCAGCAGCACCTGAAACGTGACAGCGCGCTGGTGAACGTGCAGTTCGCGCCCACCGAGCAGTTCGGCGGCAACCTGAGCCTGCTGTACATCAAGGAGCGCTTCACCAACTACAACCAGTCGGTCTACGGCTACACCTCGCAGAACCTGCTCAGTGCCGACAGCTTCACCCGCAGCGCGGACGGCGTCATCACCGACGGCCACGTCACCCCGCCCGTCGGATCCAACCAGGGCGTGATCTACGACAACCAGCTGCGTCCTTCCAACATCACCACCAAGGGTGCCGATCTCAAGCTCCATTACAACGCCGACACCTGGGGACTGGAAGGCGCCATCGGCCTGAGCAAGGCGGAAAATCCCGACAGCGGCCAGATGTTCATCGAGCCGGTCTACCAGGGCCCCGGCCAGGGCGCCCAGCCCGGCGCATGGAGCTGGAACATCCATACCGGCCTCGCTCCTGACGACAAGGCCGCCTACGCCGACCCGGCCAACTGGGGCGCCAAGGGCGTGTGGTTCGGCAACTACAACATCTTCGGCTCCTGGCAGAAGGACAAGTACGGCAGCCTCGACTTCCACAAGTACTTCAACGGCGTCATCAACACGATCGAAATCGGCGTGCGCTACGCCGACGCCAAGACCCGCTACAACGCCCGGGCCTACGGCGGCGTCGCCGCGGACACGCTCGCCGGTGTCGGCACCGACGGCATCTCGGACCTGCTCGGCGCATTGCCGCAGGTCGGTTACGGCTCGGCCCACCATCCCGTGGTCGGCGCCGACAATGTCGAAGACTGGGTCCTGGGCAGCCCCGACCTCGATTATCCGAGCGCGGGTTCCAGGGGCGACAACCCCGCGTTCTACTCCCAGTACACCTGGAGATACGATCAGGAAACCACCGCCGCCTACATCCAGGCCGATTACGCCACCGACGTCTTGCGCGGCAACTTCGGCGTGCGCTGGGTGCGTACCAAGAACACCGGCTACGGCTACAACGTCCCCACGGGTACCACGGTGACGTGGGACAACCTCGCGTCGTTCTGGGTGCAGAAATCCGGCACCACGAATGAATTCCTGCCTTCGTTCACGATCATTTACGACAACGGCGGCGACGTCGTGCTGCGCGGATCGATGGCCAAGGTGATGGCGTGGGCGCCCTACAACGCCATGGCCTACCAGGTCGGACTGAACGACGACACCTACAGGGGCACGATCGGCAACCCGGGCCTGGGACCGTACACCGCCTACAACACGGACGTGTCCGTGGAATGGTATTTCGCGCCACAGGCCGTCTTCGCGGTGTCCGGTTTCTACAAGAACATCACCAACTACATCACCCAGAAGGAAGTGATGTCGCGCCAGTTCAACAACATCTTCAACGCGGACAACGACCGCTACATGTCCCAGTTGCTGGGTCACCATGGCTGCGACAGCACCGGCTACTGCGACTACAAGGTCAAGAAGTTCGTCGGCGGCAGCAGCGCGCACGTGAAGGGTTTCACCCTGACCTACCAGCAGTCGTTCGACAACGGCTTCGGACTGGCCGCCAACTACACCTACGCCACCGGCAAGACCGACCTGGGCACGGACCTGTCCTTCCTGTCGCGTCATTCGCTCAGCCTCAGCCCGTACTTCGAGAAGGGACCGTTCAGCGCGCGCCTCAACCTGAACGCCCGCTCCAAGTACCACGGCATCGGCTACGTGGCAGGTGCGGCGACGCCGATCACCGACGCGTTCACCACCATCAGCGCCAGCATCGGCTGGGACTTCAACAAGCACTGGTCGATGTCGCTGGACGGCTCCAACCTGACCAACGAGAAGTACTACCAGTACAAGTACGGTGCCGGCGGCCAGGAACTGCCGCTGAACAAGTACACCACCGGACGCCGCTTCTCGCTGGGCGTGCACTTCAAGTTCTGACCGCGGACACGCGCACACGGACGTGCGCACCGCAAGCCTTGCATGCAAAAACGATTTCGGTCGAACCGACCCTCCCCACGGATCCGGAGCTCCCATTCGGATCCGCTTTTTTTGTCTATCGCCCGCCTTGTAATGCCCGTGACGCACGGATTCAACGCATGGCATCAGCCGGGGCTGCAAACGTGGTCGCACGGCGCAGCCACAGCGTACCTTGAACGGGTACGGCGGCCTGTTGCCGGACACGCGCCCCGGACGGATGAGCCGACCAGTCAACAACAACGAGTTTCGGCATGCCGGACAACCGACACGACATGACCGCGAAAATGCCCGCCGCCAAAAGCAGGCGCCTGGCTTCCGTGGATGCCCTGCGCGGCATCACCGTGGCCGCGATGCTGCTGGTCAACGATCCCGGCGACTGGGGCCACGTGTTCCGGCCGCTCGACCATGCCGCATGGAACGGCTGGACACCGACCGACTTCATTTTCCCCATGTTCCTTTTCCTGGTGGGCGTGTCGATCGCCCTGGCCATCGTGCCGCGGCGGGAAAAGGGAGGGGACAAGCCCGCGTTGTGCCGTGCCGCCCTGTGGCGGGCAGGGCGCATCATCGCGCTGGGCATCCTGATCAACGTGCTGGCCGCCTGGTTGATGCCCGGCCGCGACATGCGCTGGCCAGGGGTCTTGCAGCGCATCGGCGTGTGCTTCGCTGCCGCCGGCATGCTGGCCATCTACCTGCCGCGACGCTGGTGGCCGGCGATCATCGCCTGCTTGCTGGCGGTCTACACCCTGGTCCTTGTTGCCGGCGGTCCACTCGACCCGTGGGTCAACATCGCCGACCGCATCGACACCGCCGTGTTCGGCCATTACGTGTGGGACTTCAACCCCGCCACCGGCCAGGGACACGACCCCGAAGGCTTGCCGAGCACGCTGGGCGCGCTGGCCACCACGCTGCTCGGGCTGTGGGCCGGCATCCGGCTGCGCGGCAAACGCATCCGTCCGCTGATCGGCGCCGGCCTGGTCCTGGCACTGGCGGGCTGGGCCCTGTCCCCGTGGCTGCCGATCAACAAGAACCTGTGGACCCCGACCTTCGTGTTGTGGACCGCCGGCTGGTCCATGCTGGTCCTGGTGGCCTTCCACTGGATGATGGACAAGCAGGCATGGCCCGCCTTCGGGCGCCGCTTCGGCGTCAACGCCATCGCCGCCTACGCCGGTTCCGAAATCATGCAGATATTGCTGCCCGCCACCGGGGCCAAACAATGGCTGTACGGTCCCCTGTCCGGCTTCATCACTCCCCGGGCCGGGCCGTACGTGGCATCCCTGGCCTTCGCCGTCTTGTTCGTGGCGTTCTGGTGGATCATCGTCTGGATCATGGATCGACGCCGCTGGTACCTGAAAATATGATCGTTTCGGACCCGGAAAAGCATGCCCGGAAACGACCGACCCTGCCGACGCCGGACCGTGCGCGATGCCCGGTACCCGCACGCCGTCAGCCTGCCCTGCTCCCGAGCCAACTTGACCGACCATCCATGACCCGAGGAAATCCGCCATGCGCATCCACCGCCTGCTGATCCCCTGCCTGTTCGCCGTCCTGACCGGCGCCTGCGGCAGCCTGCCGAACGCCCCCGAGACACCGGCATGGTCGCTGATCCCGCAACCGGCCAGCCTCGCACCGGCCGGCCACGGCGCCGTCACCGTCGCCGACGGCAACCGGGTAGCGGTCAAGGCCGATGGCGATCCGCGCATGCAGGCCATGGCCAAGCGCTTCGTGGCGCGCGTGGCAAAAACACGCGGCCTGAAGCTGGACGTGGCCAAGACCGCCGAACATGCCCGCATCGTGTTCGCCCTGGACCCGGAAGCCGACATCGAGAGCAAGGCCGGTTACCGCATCCATGTCGCCGACAACCAGATCCGGGCCACCGCGCGCACGCCGCGCGGGCTGTTCTACGCCAGCGTCACCGTCGGCCAGTTGCTGACGCCCGATGCCGCCAAGGGCACGGTGCGGGTGGCCGACGGCGACATCGCCGACCATCCGCGTTTCGCCTGGCGCGGCTTCATGCTCGATTCCTCGCGGCACTTCCAGTCCGTGGCCGACATCAGGAAGATCATCGACTGGATGGCCCTGCACAAGCTCGACGTGCTGCACTGGCACCTGACCGACGACCAGGGCTGGCGCCTGCAGATCAAGCAATATCCCAGGCTCACCGACGAGGCCTCCTGCCGCAGGGCCGTCGGCCCCGACGCGGCGCTCACCGGCGGCCCGGACCGGCCCTACTGCGGTTTCTACACCCAGGAGCAGGTGCGCGCGCTGGTGCAATACGCGGCCGACCGCTTCATCACCATCGTCCCGGAAATCGAGATTCCCGGGCACGCGCAGGCCGCGCTGCACGCCTACCCCGAGCTCGGCGCGACCGGCAGGCAACCGCCGGTGTCCACCAAGTGGGGCATCACGCCGTGGCTGTACGCGCCCGACGAACGCAGCCTGCATTTCCTGGAAAACGTGCTCGACGAAGTGATGGTGCTGTTCCCGTCCCGCTACATCCACGTCGGCGGCGACGAGGCCTACAAGGCGCAGTGGGAAGCCTCGCCCGCTGTGCGCGCGCGCCTGAAGCAACTGGGGCTCGAGGACATGGATGCGTTGCAGGGCTGGATGATCGACAAGATCGGCGCCTACCTCGCCGCGCACGGCCGCACCCTGGTCGGCTGGGACGAGATTCTCTCCGGCGGCAAGCTGCCCGCGTCCGCCGTGGTGATGAGCTGGCATGGCGTGTCCGGCGCGGTGACCGCGGCCGAAAAGGGCCATGACGCCATCCTCTCGCCCTCGCCGACGCTGTACCTGGACCACGTGCAGTCCGACGCGCACGACGAGCCGCCGGGTCGCCCGCTGGTGGAAAGCCTGAAAGACGTCTATACGTTCAACCCGTCGCCGGCCAAGCTCACGCCGGCGCAGGCCGGCCACATCCTCGGCCTGCAGGCCAACCTGTGGGCCGAGTACATGCCCACCTTCGCGCGCGACCAGCACGCGGTGTTTCCGCGCATGGCCGCGTGGGCCGAAGTGGCCTGGTCG
Organism: uncultured Rhodanobacteraceae bacterium; assembly: GCA_964496295.1. Lineage (GTDB taxonomy): Bacteria > Pseudomonadota > Gammaproteobacteria > Xanthomonadales > Rhodanobacteraceae > Oleiagrimonas. Next base: position 10,283 of record CAZBZD010000018.1, read on the forward strand.
CCGGCCGCGGCCATCGACTGGGCAAGTTTCCTCAAACGCATGCCAGCGCAGATCGCGCGCTACCAGGCACTGGGCATCCAGTACGCCGACAGCGCCTGGGCACCGCGCTTCGCACTGTCGGACGACCATGGCAACATCCGCGTCACGCTATCCAACCAGACCGGCCAGGGCCGGATCCGTTACACCACCGACGGCAGCACGCCGACCATGCGCTCGAGCCTCTACAAGCAGCCGCTCGAACTGCCGGCCGGCAAGACCACCACGCTACAGGCCGCCACCTTCACGGCCGACGGCCTGCGCCTGGCCGCGCCGCGCACACGCCACGTCGACGCCGCATCCCTGCTGACGCGCAACAGCGACCAGCTTGCCACCTGCTCCCGCAAGGCACCGCTGCGCATCGAGGACGACCGCCCGCTGGACGGCCCGCGCCCGGTGTACAAGGTGGACATCATGGACACCTGCTGGCTGTGGAAGGACGCACCGCTGGACGGCGCCCGCACGCTCACCCTCAGGGTCGGCAACCTGCCGTGGAACTACGAACTGGCCGGCGCCGTCGACGGCGTGGTCGCACGCCCCGAAGCCACGCCGCACGGCGAAATCGAAGTGCACCTGGACACCTGCAAGGGCCGGCGCCTCGCACGCCTGCCGCTGGCCGAAGCCGCGAAGACCCAGGGGCAAACCACGCTCACGGCGAAGCTGCCCGCGCTGGAGGGCCCGCACACCCTGTGCATCTTCGCCACCGGCGACCCGCGCAAGGGCAGCATGTGGGCCATCGACACGGTCCGGTTGTCTCCCGCAACCCCCTGATCACGCAGGCGATCCAGCCACGAGCAGGGCGGGCACTGCCCGCCCTGCGACGGGAGAGGTTGACGGCGGGCCTTTTTGGAGTGCCCCCGCGACAACGTCCGGGCAACAACCGGGTAAGCTGGCGTGGGTACCCGGACCGGAAAACCGATGAGCCAGTTCTCCCTGCTCGGCCAGCGCCGCTTCGCGCCGTTCTTCGCCACCCAGGCGCTGGCGGCGTTCAACGACAACGCGTTCCGCTACGCCATGGTCGGCATGGCCACCTTCGAGCTGGCACTTCGGCACGACGCGCTCAACACCTACGTCAACCTGGCGCTGGCGCTGTTCATCATCCCCTTCTTCCTGCTCTCGGCCAGCGCCGGGCAACTGGCGGAAAAGTTCGAGAAGGCGCGGCTGATCCGCTGGATCAAGCTGTTCGAGATCGCCGCCATGCTGACGGCGGCGTTCGGTTTCTGGACGCGCAACCTCGACGTGCTGCTGGTGGTGCTCGCCATGATGGGCGTGCACTCGACCGTGTTCGGCCCGATCAAGTACGCGATCGTGCCGCAGGTGCTGGACGAGAACGAGCTGACCGGCGGCAACGGCCTGATCGAATCGAGCACCTCGCTGGCGATCCTCGCCGGCAGTCTGGTCGGCAATGCGCTGATGGCCGTGCCCGGCATCGGCCCGACGCTGGCCTCGCTGACCGTCATCGGCGTGGCGGTGCTGGGCTTTCTCGCCAGCCTCGGCATTCCCGCCGCACCGGCCACGGCGCCGGAACTGAAATTCAACTTCAATCCCTTCAGCGAAACCTGGCGCACCCTGGGCCAGGTACGCCGCAACCGCACGGTGTTCCATGCCGTGATCGGCATTTCCTGGTTCTGGTTTTTCGGCGCCACGCTGACCACGCAGGCACCGGCCTACGCGCGCGACTGGCTGGGCGGCGACGCCAGCGTGCTGAACCTGGTGCTGGTGCTGTTTTCGGTCGGCGTCGGCGCCGGTTCGCTGGCCTGTGAAAAACTGTCGGCGCGGCGCGTCAACCCGGGCCTGATGCCGCTGGGCGCGCTGGGCATGACCGCCGCCGGCATCGACCTGTATTTCGCGCATCCGCATGCCGCCGGCATCGCCGGCACGGACTGGCTGGCCTTCCTGCAAACGCCGGGCGGCTGGCATGTGGCGCTGGATCTCGTCCTCGTCGGCGCCTTCGCCGGCCTCTACATCGTGCCGCTGTTCGCGCTGGTGCAGCAGCGCACCGAACCCGAGCGCCTGTCGCGCGTGATCGCCGGCAACAACATCCTCAACGCGCTGTTCATGGTGCTGGCCGCCGCGCTCGGCATGCTGGCGCCCGGCCTGGGCCTGTCCGTGGCCGGGCTGATCACGCTGGTGGCCGTCATCAACGTGCTGGTGATGACCTGGCTGTGCTGGCGCGTGCCCGAGTTCTGGCAACGCTTCCTCGCCTGGTGCCGGATTCGATCCGCGTAGGGCGGGCACTGCCCGCCATCGGGTGCCGTGACGGCGGGCAGTGCCGCCCTGCGCATGACACTGGCAGTACGCAAGCAGGGCAGCGCCTTGCCGGGAATGTCGCGGCCACCGGCCGCGGCAGCATTACGCGGCCCGGTGCCACGACAGCACCACCTTCAGCCCGCCCAGCCCGGAACGCGACAGGTCGATCGTGCCGCCGGTGGCCTCCAGCAATTCGCGTGCGATGGCCAGGCCGAACCCGCTGCCACCGGACTCGTCCAGCCGTCTGCCTCGCACCAGGGCATCCGCCGTTCGCGCCTCGTCCATGCCCGGCCCGTCGTCCTCGATGCTCACGCTGCTCCAGCCTTCACCCGCCCGCGCACGCACGCTGACTTGCCGGCGCGCATAGCGCACCGCGTTCTCGAGGATCGTGCCCAGGATCTCGGACAGGTCGTCCGCTTGCAGCGCCAGGTGCAGGCTGGCCGGTATGTCCAGGGTGAAGGCCAGCGCGCCGCCCTTGTCGGTCTGTTCGAGCACGGTGACCAGGCGTTCGACGGTCTCGCGCAGCGCGGCATCGCCGCCGGGCTGGCGCCGGATCACGGCGGCGCGTGCACGTGCCAGCTCGGCCTCGATGGCACGCCGGACGGCATCGATGGACCGATCCAGCCCGTCCGCCGCCTGGTCCGCGCCGGCCTCTCGCGCGCGCCGGCTCTGCGCCGCCATCGCCGACAACGGGGTTTTCAAACCATGCGCCAGGTCCGCCACCCGTTGCCGTGCCGTCACGAGGTCGCGTTCGCGCGCATCGGCCAACGAGTTGATGGAGTCCACCAGTGGCCGCACCTCGCGCAGGCCGGAGGTCGGCAGCCGGGCTTGCGGACTGGCCTGCAGCGCTGCCAGGTCGCCACGGATATGCCGCAGGGGGCGCAAGCCCAGGCGCACCTGCACCCAGGCCGCGGCCGACAGCACCAGCCACAACACCAGCAGGAACGCACCCAGTTCACGCCCGAACTCCGCGCGCGCGGCAGCCAGCGGCGCGGCATCCTGGGCCAGTTGCACCAGCACCTTGCCGTGCGTACCCGGCACCTCGATGCGCCGCTCAACGATCGCCACTTGCTCGCCATACGGGCCGTCGGCGACACGCAGGCGCCAATGGCCCGAAGGCACGCCCGGCGCACGTTGCAGATCCGCATCCCACAGCGAGCGCGAGCGCAGCGTGCTGCCGGCACCGACGATTTCCCAGTAATAACCGCCGGCCGGGGTTTCCAGGCGCGAATCCACCGGCGGAGTGGCCGCGTGCAAGTTGCCGTCCGGCCGCACGGCCAGGCCGGCCACCAGGCGCAAGCCATCCCGCGACATCCCGGCCTTGACCCGGCGCTCCATGTGGTTCTCGAACAGCAGCGTCATGAAGATCCAGGCCACCACCAGCGCCAGCAGGATCGCGCCCATGGCGCCCGCCAGCAGTCGCCAATGCAACGAATGCCTGATCATGTCGCGGTGTCGACCATGTACCCGAAACCGCGTCGCGTGGTGATGATCGTCGCGCCGAACTTGCGCCGCAGGCGCGCCACGATGGCCTCGATGGCATTGTTGTCGCCGGCCTCGGCCACGCCGTACAGGTGTTCGGCCAGTTCGCTTGCCGGCACCGCGCGTCCCGCCTGGTGGACGAGGTAATCCAGCAGGCGGAATTCCAGCGGCGACAATTTGGCCGGCGTGCCGGCGAAGGTGGCCGTCATGCGCATGGTGTCCAGGCGCAGGCGGCCGATTTCCACCACGTGCGACACGCGCCCGGCACCGCGCCGCACCAGCCCGCGCACGCGCGCCACCAGCTCGCCCATTTCGAACGGCTTGCCCATGTAGTCGTCGGCGCCGGCCTCGATGCCTTCCACCTTTTCGGTCCAGTCCCCGCGCGCCGAGATCACGATCACCGGAAAGCCGCGCCCGGCCGAACGCCAGCGCCGCAATACCGACAGGCCGTCCAGTCGTGGCAGGCCGAGGTCGAGCACGGCCACCGCGTAGTCCTCGACGTCACCGCGGTACCAGGCATCCTCGCCGTCGCCGGTGGCATCGACCGCGAAGCCGGCCGCATCCAGGGCGCGCGACAGGTCGGCCTGGATGTCGGGATCGTCTTCGACCACGAGGCAACGCATCAATCATCGTCCTCAATCTTGCGAACCTTGCCGGTGCCGGCGTTCAGCTTGACCTCGCGCACGCGTCCCTTGTCCGTCAGCACCTTCACTTCGTATTCCCAGCCGTGGTGATGGCTGTGTTCCAGCTCCACCTCGATCACGTCCCCGGGCACGCGCTTGTGGACGATTTCCAGTATCCGGCGCAACGGCAGGATTTCTCCGCGTTGCAGCAACTGGCGCGCCGTGACGTGGTCGTCATGGTCATCATGCCATGCCATGGCGCGCGTGGGGACGAACGCGAACACGGCGACCGCCAGCAGGGCCGGCAGCACCACGAGTGCAAGGGCGAAAAATCCGGATCGACGTTTGGCATTCATGCTCCCGATTATGTGCCGGCGGCGCTGACAACAAGCTGACATGCGGCGGCGCCTGATTGTCAGCCAGCGCTCGGCATACTCGCCGTGACTCATCGACCGGCCACCACGCCCATGGACCATCCTCGTCACGCAATGCACCTGCTTCTCGTCCTCGGCCTGGCATGGTTGCCGTGCCTGCCGGCAAGTGCACAGGCACGGCAACACCCGTCCGCCACGGACACGCCGGGCGTGACCCGCTACGCTCCCGACTACTTTGCCGACGCCGCACCGGCCAGCGCCTGGGACATGGTGTCGCGACTCCCCGGCTTCACCGTCATGGACCCCGACGAGGACATCCGCGGCTACGCCGAGGCCCGCGGCAACGTCCTGGTCGACGGCGCACGCCCGACCAGCAAGTACGCCGGAACCGAGGACGTGCTGAAGCGCATTCCCGCCGGCTCGGTCAAATACATCGCGCTGGTGCGCTCCAGCAAGGCCGGCATCGACATGGGCAGCTACGCCGTGGTCGCCAACGTGGTCCTGAGGCGGCAAACCACCAGCCATTTGTCCGCGACCGGCGGCATGCTGGCATCGACCGATGGCTGGCTGGCACCGACCGGCCGCTTGCAGTACACCCGCAACACGCACGACCACAACCTGCGCATTGCGCTCAAGCTCGACCCCGAACTGGACGACGACAGCGGCCGCGGCACGCGACGGGAACTCGAACCGAATGGCGAACTGGCCGCGAGGGACCGCCTGGACACCCGCACCACCAAGCGCAAGGGCGAGGCCAGCGCCAACTGGGAGGGCCGCCTGGGCACCGGCAAGCTGGCGCTCAATGCCGCCCTGCGCGGCGAGAGGGAGCGTACCGGCACGCGCTATGCACCCACGCTCGGCGACGGCGTGGGCGAACGCATCACCGAGGCCGAGGACTCCTCCGCCACCGAAGCCGGGGCACGCTATACCCGCCATCCGGACCCGCGCTCGACCCTGAAGCTGATGGCCACCTGGCGCCTGCACCAGCTCGATGTCACCGAGCATTCGCGCCAGGGTGATGAAGACGAGCATTTCCGCGAACACACGCGCGCCGGCGAATCCATCGTCCGCGCCGACCTGCGCCACGAATGGTCCGACAGCCTGGCCACCCGCGCTTCCCTGGAAGGCGCGTACAACTTCCTGGACAGCAACACGCACCTGCAGGCCCAGGGCAACGACGTGACGCCGCCGGGCTCCGACGTGCGGGTCGAGGAAAAACGCGCGGCCGTCGCCTTCGGCGTCGAGTGGCAACCCTCCCATGCCTGGGCCTTCGAATCCGGCCTGCGCGTGGAGCAATCGACCCTGACCCAGACCGGCGACACCCCGACCACCCGTCATTTCCGCTACCTCAAGCCGCGCCTGGCCGTGCACTGGTATCCCGACGACGCCAACCAGTGGCACCTGGCCGTGGCGCGCAAGGTGGGGCAACTGGACTTCGACGACTTCGTCGCCTCGGCATCGCTGGACACGGGCGTGGTCAGCGCCGGCAACGCCGCGCTGGAGCCGGAACGCAGCACGCACTTCGAACTGGGGCTGGAACACCATCTGCCAAACGACGGTGCCATCGCCGTCACCCTGATGCATGACGACATCGAAAACGTCATCGACCGCGTGCTCGTGACCACGCCCGACGCGGTCTTCGACGCCCCCGGCAACATCGGACCGGGCCGCCGCGACACGCTGAAACTGGACCTGTTGCTGCCGCTGGACCGCATCGGCTTCCACGGCGGGCAACTGCGCTCTTCCCTGCAATGGCGACACAGCCGCGTCACCGACCCGGTCACCGGCGACACGCGCCCGATCTCGGAGGAAAAGCCGGTCGACGGCGACATCACCCTGAGCCAGGACCTGCCCGCGTGGCGCATGAACTGGGGCATCACCCTGGAGCACATCGCCGAACGCGAGACCAAATACCGCTACGACGAAATCAAGCGCGAATCCGAGGGGATGGGCTGGACGCTGTTCGTCGAGCGTCGCCTCGGCAGCCGATGGCGGATGCGCTTCGAGGCGACCGACCTGTTCGGTCGCGGTTTCAGGCAGACCCGCCGCAAGTACGCCGGCCCGCGCTCGACCTCGGCGCTGGACGAGATCGAACGCCGCCGGCGTACCTCGCCCGGCTACGTCATCCTCACGTTCCGCTACAGCCCCGGTGACCCATGATGCCGCATCGGTCCATGCCGTTTTGCAGGAGCCAGCCCTTCAGGGAACCTCGAAAAACCCACCACCCCAGCGCACGTTGGGGCTCGAAACGGCAGGTCGGGTAGTGACCCGACCTACTGTCGGGTTGACAAAGCCAACCCGACCTGCGGAAACAGGATGGTGGTTGCATGAAAGATGATTTTTCGAGGGGCCCTACAAGAAAAGCGAGCAGGGCGGGCACTGCCCGCCATGAATGCCCGGGCAAACGAGGTTATTCAAAATTCCCTGCGAGAAACAGGGATGATCAGGATCGGCTTTTCAGCGCGGCATCCAGCGAGTAGGGCGGGCACTGCCCGCCATGAATGCCCGGGCAAACGAGGTTATTCAAAATTCC
>CAZBZD010000018.1:17680-17918 GCA_964496295.1 uncultured Rhodanobacteraceae bacterium
CTATGGGACACCTCGAATAACCGCATTCTTGTTCGTCATTCCGGCGCACGCGGGGAGAGGCCATGGAAGGCCTCTGCTTTGAGGAGCGAGGAAAGCCGGAATGACGAATTTGAGGGTTTTTCGAAGTTCCCTGCGAGAAACCGCGGCGATCAGGATCGGCTTTTCAGCGCGGCATTGAGTTTTTCGAGCAGGGCCGCGTGGATGACGCCGTTGGACACGCACACCTGGCCGCCGTGCA
>CAZBZD010000019.1:0-17049 GCA_964496295.1 uncultured Rhodanobacteraceae bacterium
CCGCACATGAGCGTGGCCGAGAACCTGGCCTTCGGCCTGAAGCTGCGCGGCACGCCGCGCGCGGACATCGAGCGCCGCGTGGCCCAGGCCTCCGGGGTGCTGGGGCTTTCCGGCATGCTCGAACGGCGGCCGGGCCAGCTTTCCGGCGGCCAGCGCCAGCGCGTGGCGCTGGGCCGGGCGCTGGTGCGCGAGCCGGCGGTGTTCCTGCTCGACGAGCCGTTGTCCAACCTGGACGCCAGGCTGCGCCTGTCGATGCGCGTGGAAATCGCGCGCCTGCACCGGCAGCTCGCTGCCACCATGATCTACGTCACCCACGACCAGATCGAGGCGATGACGCTGGGCCAGCGCATCGTGGTGCTCGACGGCGGCGTGATCCAGCAGATCGACACGCCGATGAACCTCTACGCGAAGCCCGCCAACCTGTTCGTGGCCGGTTTCATCGGCAGCCCGGCAATGAATTTCCTGCGCGGCCGGTTGCATCTGGACGGCCCGCAGGCGCGGCTGGAAACGGCAGCGGGCACCACGCTTGCGCTGGGCGAGCCGGCGCCGGCGTTGCGCGCCTTCGACGGCCGCGACATCGTGGTCGGCCTGCGCCCGGAGGACCTGCACCCCGTGGCCGCCGGCCGCGACGACGGCCGTCCGGTCCTGGCCGCGCAACTGGAAGTGGTCGAGCCGGTCGGCAACGAGATCTTCCTCAACCTGCGTCATGCCGCCGGCGAACTGGTCGCGCGCGTGGCGCCGCAGGGCCTGCCCGAGCGCGGCACCGCCATGACACTGGATTTCGATCCGGCATGCCTGCACTTCTTCGACGCCGACGGCGGCCGGCGCATCCCGTAGCAGCCTGCCCTGCAGGCGGCAGTGGCGGCGCTTCATGAAATCCCGCGCCACCGCCTGCAAGGCAGGCTCCCGCGGCCGGGGTTTGCCGATGCGGCGTACAATGACGCTTTTCGTTGCAACGCCACCGCCATGGACTTTCCCGCCACCCGCATGCGCCGCATGCGCCGCGACGCCTTCTCCCGCGCGCTGATGCGCGAGCATACGTTGCTTGCATCCGACCTGATCATGGTCGCCTTCGTGACGGAGGGCGAGAAGCGGCGCGAGGCAGTGCCTTCGATGCCGGGCGTGGAGCGCCTGTCGATCGACCTCCTGGAAAAGCTGGCCGGCGAGTGCGTCGAGCTGGGCATTCCCGCGCTGGCGCTGTTTCCCGTGCCGGGCGACGCGGTCAAGAGCGAGGACGCGAGCGAGGCGTACAACCCCGACGGCCTGATGCAGCGCGCCACGCGTGCATTGAAAGCGAAGTATCCCGACCTGGGCCTGATCGGCGACGTCGCGCTCGATCCCTACACCACGCACGGCCAGGACGGCCTGATCGACGATGCCGGCTACGTGATGAACGAGCCCACCGTCGAGGTGCTGGTGAAGATGGCGCTGGCCCAGGCCGAGGCCGGCATGGACATCGTCGCGCCCTCGGACATGATGGACGGGCGCATCGGCAGCATCCGCGAAGCGCTGGAACGCGCCGGCCACATCCACACCCGCATCCTGGCCTACTCGGCCAAGTACGCCTCCGGCTTCTACGGCCCGTTCCGCGACGCGGTGGGCTCGGCGGGCAACCTCGGCAAGGGCGGCAAGCACACCTACCAGATGGACGTCGCCAACGGCGACGAGGCCCTGCGCGAGGTCGAGCTGGACATCGCCGAGGGCGCCGACATGGTCATGGTCAAGCCCGGCCTCCCCTATCTCGACGTGTTGCGCCGCGTGAAGGACGCCTTCGGCATGCCCACCTTCGTCTACCAGGTCAGCGGCGAATACGCGATGCTGAAGGCCGCCACGCGGAACGGCTGGCTGGACGAAAAAACCTGCGTGCTGGAGGCCCTGACCGCCTTCAAGCGCGCCGGCGCCGACGCCATCCTCAGCTACTACGCCGTCGACGCCGCGCGCTGGCTGCGCGATGGCTGACGAACGCGACCTGCAGGCGCTGCAGGGCACGTGGCGGCAGGTCGCTTTCGAGGAAAACGGCATCGTCGATGCGCCCGACAGCCACGGCGCGCCCGGTGGCGCATTGACGACCATCGACGGCCATCGTTTCAGCGTCCGCGCGCCGGACGGCGCGTTGTTGCTGGAAGGCAGGTTCGAACTGGATGCCTCGACCGTGCCCAAGGCGATCACCTGGATCGACGCGACGGGTGCCGACAAGGGCAAGCGCCTGCCGGCCAGCTACGAACTCGAAGGCGATCGTTTCGTGTTCATCGCCGCCGACGAAGGCATGCCGCGTCCGGCCGCGTTCCGCACCGGCCCGGGCCAGACCATGCGCGGCTTCGTCCGGCACGAGGACGCGCCGGCCCCGTTGCCTTTGCCGCCGGCGGGCCCCACATGACCGTTTGATGGTAGTTTCGACGCCCAAGCGCGTGTGTTCCCCTGGAGTGCGCCATGAACTGGTTCGAGCGGCTGCGCGGAAAGCCGTCACCGCCCGGGATCGACGAGGCGGCGTGGCGCGGGGCGGTGGCCGCGAGCCCGCTGGCGCGCCGCCTGTCCGCCCGCGACCGGCAGTTGTTGCGCGAGCTGGCGGAACGCTTCATGCGCCGCAAGCGCTTCCATGCCGTCGACATGGAACTGGACGCCCGGCAGCAGTTGTCGATCGCGGTCCAGGCCTGCATGCCGCTGCTGCGTCCGGGGCATGCGGCGCTGCGTGGCTGGCAGAGCGTCATCGTCTATCCCGGCCTGTACCGGGCCCGCGAGCATCATCACGAGGCGGACACGGGCGTGGTCACCGAGATCGACGAGATCCGCGCCGGCGAGGCCTGGCAGCGCGGCCCGCTGGTGCTGTCGTGGGCCTCGGTGGAGCAGAGCCTGAGCGACCCGTGGTGCGGCATCAACGTGGTCGTCCACGAAATGGCGCACAAGCTGGACATGCTCGACGGCTCGGTCGACGGCCTGCCGCCGCTGCCGCGCGACATGTCGCGGCGGGCCTGGATCGAGGCCTTCCAGCGCGCCTACGACGGCCTGTCCGATGCGCTCGATCGCGGCAAGCCGACCGGCATCGACAGCTACGCGGCCACCAATCCCGGCGAATATTTCGCGGTGGTCAGCGAGCTGCATTTTTCCGACCCGGCGCGCCTGCAGCGGGTCGAGCCGGCCATCGCCGGACTGCTGCGCGACTACTACGGGCCTTCGCCGGCGCCGCAGATGCCGGCCGAGGCATCCGCCGGGCCTGAATGACGGGCGGCGCAGGTCCAGGCCCGCGCATGCGTGTGTTCAGGGTTGCCGTTCCGGCCCGGTCAGGCGGATTTCGTACAGCGTCGGCCAGCGCTTGCCGGTGACGAACAGGCGCCCGTGCGCGGCGTCCCAGGCGATGCCGTTGAGCACGTCGTCGGTCGGGCTGGCCAGTGCTTCCGGATCCGGGGCCAGGCCGGACAGGTCGATCCAGCCGACCACCTCGCCGCTGGCCGGGTCGATGCGCGCGATGCGGTCGGTCAGCCACACGTTGGCGAAGATCTGCCCGTTCACCCATTCCAGTTCGTTGATGTTCGCAAGCGGCTTGCCGCCGGCGCTGACGCGGATCGCGCCGACCTGCTCGAGCGTGTCCGGGTCGAGGATGCGGATGACCGGCGTGCCGTCGCTCATGTACAGGCGCCTGCCGTCGGTGGTCAGCGCCCAGCCCTCGCCGGGGTAGGAGAAGCGCGCCAGCGGCTCGAGCGTGTCCAGGTCGTAGATGAAGCCCTCGTGGCGTCGCCAGCTGAGCTGGATCAGGCGGTCGCCCCACGCGACGATGCCTTCGCCGTAGGCGGGCCAGGGCGTGGCGACTTGCTGCAACACCCTGCCGCTGGAGATGTCCACCTTGCGCACGCCCGATTCGCCGACTTCGCCGGTGCTTTCGTAGAGGTGGCCGTACAGGTAGAACAGGCCCTCGGTATAGGCGCCCGTGTCGTGCGGGAAAGCATGCACGACGTGGTAGCCGTACACCGGGATGGCGTCCGGCGCGCGGTCGCCGCAGCCGCTGCAGGCGAGCAGCGCGAGGGTGGCGAGCAGGGCGGGAATCCGGAACATGGCCGGGCATGATCGCACGGTGGCCGGCCCGGCGCCTGCCCGTATCCGGGGGCGGGTATCATACGGGAGGTATTTTCCGGGGCAGCGCAGGCCCCACGGAACGACAGCCGCAGGATCGCACCGACATGACGCAACCCCTCCATTCCATCGACGACGAGCCGGTCACGGCGGACACCGAACCGGCCGCGGCGTGGCATCCGGACTGGACGGCGGCCATGCAGGCGTTGCGCGGCGACGACGTCCTGCGCACGCTGGCCCGGCCGCTGTACTGGCTGTACGAGCGGCGCCTGGAGCACAGCCTGGACCAGGCCGCGATGCCGAAGCACATCGGCCTCATCCTCGACGGCAACCGGCGCTTCGCGCGTTCCAGCGGCCTGGACGTGCGCTACGGGCATCATTTCGGCGTGCGCAAGCTCAAGACCTTCCTCGAATGGTGCCTCGAATTCGGGGTCGGCCACGTGACGCTGTTCGTGTTCAGCACCGAGAACTTCAACCGCCCGCCGACCGAGGTCCAGTACCTGCTGGACCTGTTCGTGCACGAGAGCGCGAAGCTGCTCGACGGCCTGCGCCTGGAAACCGAGAAGGTGCGCGTGAAGGTCATCGGCCAGCGCCACAAGCTGCCGCCGAAGGTGCTCGAGGCCAGCGAGGCGCTGGAATTGTCCACCGCCGGCCACGAGGGCATGCTGCTCACGATCGCGCTGGCCTACGGCGGCCGCGAGGAGATCGTCGATGCGGTCAAGTCGCTGCTGGCCGAGGCCGAGGGCGAGGGCCGCTCGCTGACGGAGGTGGCCGAGGGCCTGGACGCGCAGCAACTCAACGACCACCTGTACACCGCCGGCCAGCCGGACCCGGACTTCATCATCCGCACCAGCGGCGAGCAGCGGCTGTCCGGGTTCCTGCTGTGGCAGTCCGCGTACAGCGAACTGTATTTCTGCGATGCGCTGTGGCCGCGCTTCCGCCGCGTCGACTTCATGCGCGCACTGCGCGATTTCCAGCAGCGCGAGCGCCGCTACGGCGGTTGACGCCGCCGTGCCCGCGGCTCAGGCCTCGGCGGGACAGACGTTGACCAGCGTCGAGATGCCCAGCGCCCAGGTCTTCACCTTGATGCGCTTGATCGGGTGGCCGTCGTAGGCGTTGACGAGCTGCCACCGGTGCGGGGCCACGCGCCGCAGGTTGATCCTGCATTGCTTGTAGTGCCCGAACAGGCCGTTGGACAGGTAGCGGATGACCAGCGAGCCGCGGCCTTTGCCGGAGGCGATGTCGCCGCGCATCAGGATGGCCTTGTGGCCCTTGCCCTGGCCCAGCACCACGCCGTCGCGGCTTTCGATGCCCTCGAGCCAGTACACCTGGCCCGCGTCCCGCGCCGGTTCGCTGTCGGCGCTGGCGCGGGTTTCCATGTAGATGCCGCTGACGCCGGCTTCGTCGTCCACCATCAGTTCGATGCGGCTGACGCTGGTGTCGCGGTCGTTGGTGATGATGGCCAGCGGCACGGCGGTCATGCCCACCGGAAGCGTGGCGGCGGGCGCGGGCGCGATCGCACCGGCGAGGAAGGCAAGGACGGAAAGGGCGGTCAGGCAGACGGGTTTCATGGCACCTTGTGGATTCGGACGGGAGCGGGATCCCCCGGCGCGGCGTGACGGCACGCCACGTGGAGGGCTGTTTCGGGCGCGGGGCGCGGCGGCAACGACCGCCTTCCGTTTCACGACACGGTCGCGTGGATGGACGGACGGGACCTGTCCCGGGTTTTGCAACCGCCGGGATTCGATGTCATGGGGTTCCGTGCCGTGTCGGGCAAGCCGCGGCGATGCGTGGCGATGGCCGTGGAACGGCCGGGCTGCAGGTCGCGACGGTGCCGGATTTCGTGACGCCCCGAGGCGTGTCGAACTGCAAACGCAATATATGCGTAAAACAAAAACCAGCATATACTCTAACGGAATACAGTGCGGAACGTCAAGTGCCCGGCACCCGGCCCGGCGCACGCGGGTTGCCAGGGGCCGTCGCCCCGGCCGGCTGCACGGCCCGCAACCATTGCCGCAGCCGCGCCGCGAAGGTCCGGCTGGCCCGGTTCAGGGCCTCGACCCCGCCCGGCGCATCCGCGCCGGGTGCCGCGGCACGGACGTGGAAATGCTTTTGCGCGATGGCGTGGCCGTCGCTTTCATCGACCAGCGTCGCGGTGGCGTCCAGCACGCCGAAGCTCCGCGCCGGGCCGGTGAAGACCTGGCTGAAGTCGTCGAGGCGCAGGTGCAGGCTGGCGTCCGCCGCGGCCGGGTTGCCGGGGCCGGTGACCACCCGCCAGGCCGTGCCGGCGGCCAGCCCGCGGCGCACCAGCGCGCCCAGCATCTGCCCCGGCGGCGCCACCCAGTCCGACTGCGCGTAGGCTGCGATGCGGTCGTCGTGGCGGTAGGCGAGCCGGTAGTGGAGGCCGTTGTCCTGCAGCCACGGCGGCGCGTCGATACGGGCCACGTGCAGGGTGCCGAGGCCCGGTTCCTGCCGGCTTGGCGTGGCCGCCGGCGCCGGTGCCGCGAGCGTGTAGTGGTGCGGAAACGCCGGCCGCGTGCCGGTGCCGCAGCCGCCGAGCCACAGGCAGGCGGCGATGGCGAGCCAGATTCTATTCATGGCCGGTATCCTCCCGGGTGCCGTCGTCGAAGCCCGGTTCGCCGGGCCCGGGCGGGCGCCGCGGCGGCCCGAAGATCAGGCTTTGCGGTTTGGCCCGGAGTTCGCGCAGCAGCGCGTCGAGCCGGCGCGAGGTGCGCTGCAGGCTGCGGCCGAGCGCCTCGTAGCCGGGCACGGTCTGCCGGTTCAGGCGTTCGCTCAGGCGCCGGCTGGACTGCGCCAGGGCCCGGATGGCGTCCTCCAGGTCGGCGGCCTTGCGCACGGGTTCGCGGGCCTCGCGCACCAGCCGGTCGGCATGGGCCAGCAGGGCGTGGCTTTGCTCGACGCTCTGCCGCACGCCTTGCAGCAGCGCCGGCATCTGCTTCTCGATCGCGGCCAGGCGGCGCGTGATCGTGTCGATCTGCCGCAACGACGCGGCGAGGTGCTTGCGGTTGTCTTCGTCGAGGATGGCCCTGGCGCTGGCCAGCACCGCCTGCAGGTCCCGCATGCTCTGGCGCGCCGAGTTTTCCAGCGACGCCAGCAGGCCCGGGTGCAGGGGGATGCGCGCCGGATGCGCGGCGCTGGTTTCCAGCGGCGCGCGGCTGCCCTTGCCGAGCTTGAGTTCGAGCACGCTGCCCCCGGTCAGGCCCTGCCTGGCGACCACGGCGTAGGTGGCGCGGGTGACGTAGGTGTGCGGGCGAAGCTGCAGGTGGATGACGACGCGCGAGGGATCGTGCGGGTCGAAGCCGAGGTGCGTGACATGGCCGACGGCCAGCCCCTTGAAGCGCACTTCCGACTGCTCGGCCAGCCCGCTGACCGACTGGCGCGTGACGATCTCGTAGGGCAGCGGTTCGTGGCGGCGGTCCGCCAGCCAGTAGTAGACCACGATCGCGCCCAGCGAAAACACCAGCAGGAAGGTGACGGCGACGATGGCGTGGGTGCGGTTTTCCATGTCAGCGGGCCCCGCCGGCCACCAGCGCGCGCAACCGGTCCGCGCCGTGCCGCGGGCGGAAGAAGTTGGCGATGAACGGATGCGCGAAGCCGGCCACGTCCTCCAGCGTGCCCACCGTGACCAGCCTGCCGCCGGCCAGCACCGCGACGCGGTCGCTGAGCGCGGCCACGCTGTAGGTGTCGTGCGTGATCATCAGCACGCTCAGGTCGAGTTCCTCGCGCAGCTCGCCGAGCAGGGTGTCGAATTCGGAAGCGGCGGCGGGATCCAGGCCGC
Organism: uncultured Rhodanobacteraceae bacterium; assembly: GCA_964496295.1. GTDB lineage: Bacteria > Pseudomonadota > Gammaproteobacteria > Xanthomonadales > Rhodanobacteraceae > Oleiagrimonas. The sequence continues at coordinate 7,865 of CAZBZD010000019.1, forward strand.
TGGTGGGCTCGTCCAGGAACAGCAGTTCGGCCTCCAGCATCAGCGCGCGCGCCAGTGCCGCGCGCTTGGCCATGCCGCCGGACAGCTCGAACGGGTACTTCCAGGCGTCCTCCGGCGCCAGGCCGACCATGTGCAGCTTCAGCATGATGTTCTCGCGCAGCTCGGCCTCGTCCACGTCCAGCCCCTCCTTGCGCAGTTCGCGCACCGGGAAGGCGAGGTTGTCGTACACGTGCATGGCGCTGAACAGCGCCGACTGCTGGAACAGCACGCCCCAGCGGCGGCGCAGCAGCGAGGCTTCCCACGAGGGCATGTGGTGGATGGCCTTGCCCAGCACGCGCACCGAGCCGTCCTGCGGCCGCCTCAGGCCGATGATCTGCTGCAGCAGGATCGTCTTGCCGGAGCCGGAGGCGCCGATCACGGTCATCAGTTCGCCGCGTTTCATTTCCAGGTCGATGCCGCGGTGGACCTGTTCGGTGCCGAGGCGCGTGTACAGGCCGTTCACCTCGATCACCGCGTCGGTCGTGGTCGGCGATTGCGGCCTCATCACAGCAACCCGACGTGGGTGAGCAGCGCGCCCGAGCTGGCGTCGAACAGCAGGATCAGGGTCAGGCTGGTGACCACCGACAACGTGGTGTTGCGGCTCAGGGCCGCCGCGTCCGGGGTCGGGCGCATGCCGAAGTAGCAGCCGACCACGGCCAGGGTCAGGCCGAACAGCGCGCCCTTGGCCAGGCCGATCCAGAAGTTCACGATCTGCACCTGCTGCGGCAGTTGCGCCAGGAACAGCCGGTAGCCGATGCCGAGGTCCTCCTGCGCCGTCACGGCGCCGCCGATCAGGGCCGCGAAGTCCGTCCACACCACCAGCAGCGGCACGCTGACCGCGGCGCCGACCACCCGCGGCAGGGCCAGGCGCAGGCCGGGCGAGGAGCCGAAGGCGCGCAGCGCGTCGTATTCGCCGGTCAGGTGCATGGCGCCGATGCCGGAGGTCATCGCCGAGCCGGAGCGGCCGGCCAGGATCAGCCCGCAGATCACCGGGCCGAGCTCGCGCAGCACGGCCAGCCCCATGGTGCCGACGATCATCATCGCGGCGCCGAACTGCTTCAGCGCCATGCCGAGCTGGATCGTCATCACCACCCCGATGAGGAAGCCCACGAAGCCGAGCAGCAGCATCGAGGTCGCGCCGACATGGTGGATCGTCGCCAGCGTTTCGCGCCAGGGAATCACGCGCGGGTGACGCACGCAGTAGGCGGCATCCACCAGCAACTGGCCGATGGTCAGCAGCACGCCGCCGGTGGCGCGGGCCAGGCCGATCACGCCGTGGCCGGCGCGTTCGACCGCGTCGACGAAGCGGTGCCGGGCGGGCGGCTCGGGAAAGCGGGCGCCGTCCAGCCAGCGGAACCAGTGGCGGTGTTCCTCGTGGCCTTCCAGGTGCGCGGGCAGGCGGTGGCCCCAGGCATTCCACAGCACGCGCGCGCCGGCGCTGTCCAGCGCGTCGACGCGGCGCATGTCCCACCGGTAGTCCTCCCGCGCGGCGTCGAGTTCGCCCAGCTCGCGTGCCAGGCGCCGGCGCCGGTCCGCGTCCAGCAGCAGGGTCCACGAGCCCGACAGGCATATCCCGCTGCCGTTTTCGCGTTTCCAGCTGGCGTCGGACGAGGTGGTTGCCATCGGTGGTAGGTCCCGGCAACGGTCGACGCCGAGGCGTCGGCCTGGCGAATGTCGGCGTCCGGCCGCATGGCGCGGGCCGGTCGCCCGCCCCAAGCTTATACCCATGCCGGGGCGTGCGAGGGGGCGGACGCGGCGCGGCGGCGCGCGGCATCGGCTTTCGTTCAGCCGGCGCGCGTCCCGCGGGTGTCACCACGCGGTCACGGCATGCGTGGAATAATCGGAAGGTCCCTTGCGATCGGGCTGGAGCGTGCATGGAAAGTTCCGACTTCCTGCAATCGGCAGTGGTGTTTCTGCTGGCCACGGTACTGGCGGTGCCGCTGGCCAGGCGCCTGAAACTGGGCGCGGTGCTGGGCTACCTGGTGGCGGGCGTGGTGATCGGCCCGCAGTTGCTCGGCCTGATCCACGACACCGGATCGGTGGCGCGGATCTCCGAGTTCGGCGTGGTGCTGATGCTGTTCGTGATCGGCCTGGAGCTGTCGCCGCGGCGGCTGTGGGTGATGCGGCGCGCGGTGTTCGGCGCCGGGCTGGCGCAGGTGGTGGTCTGCGGCAGCGCGATCCTGGCCGTGGCCTGCGGCCTGTTCGGCGTGCCGTTGCGCGCGGCGGTCATCATCGGCGGCGCGCTGGCGCTGTCCTCGACGGCGTTCGGCCTGCAGATCCTGGCCGAGCGCAAGGAAGCCGGTTCCGCCTACGGGCGGCAGGCGTTCGCGATCCTGCTGTTCCAGGACCTGGCGGCGATCCCGCTGATTGCCGCCGAGCCGTTGCTGGCCATGCATGCCGCGTCGGAACACGGTCCGGTCTGGCTGGGCGCGTTGCGCGTGGCCGTGGTGATCGTCGCGGTGGTGATCGGCGGCCGTTATCTGCTGCGCCCGCTGTTCCGGGCGGTGGCGCGCACGCGCATTCCCGAGGTGTCCACGGCCACGGCGCTGCTGGTGGTGACGGGCGTGGCGTGGCTGATGGAGGTGGCGGGCATTTCGGTCACCCTGGGCGCGTTCCTGGCCGGTCTGCTGCTGGCCGATTCGGAATACCGCCACGAGCTGGAATCGAACATCGAGCCGTTCAAGGGCCTGCTGCTGGGCCTGTTCTTCGTCAGCGTGGGCATGTCGGTGGACCTGCACCTGCTGCTGCAAAAGCCGGTGCTGGTCGTCGGCCTGGCGGCGGGGCTGATGCTGGTCAAGGGCGTACTGCTGTGGCCGCTGGGACGCCTGACCGGCCGCCTGGGCAGCGCCGATGCCCTGCGCCTGGCGGCGTTGCTGGCCAGCGGCGGCGAGTTCGCTTTCGTGCTGCTCAACCTGGCGCAGGGCGACCACCTGCTGGTCGCGGAGCAGCGCAACGTGCTGGTGCTGGCGATCACGCTGTCGATGGCGGCCACGCCGCTGCTGGTGCTGGCGGTCGCGAAGCTGCTCGACGTGCGCCCGCGGCAGCCCGCGCGCGAGTTCGACACCATCGACACCGAGGCGCCGCGCGTGATCATTGCCGGTTTCGGCCGCGTCGGCCAGATCGTCGGGCGCATCCTCAGCGCGCAGCACATTCCCTACGTGGCGCTGGAAGCTTCGGTGGAACAGGTGGAACGCAGCCGCCGTTTCGCCCGGGTGCCCCTGTTTTTCGGCGACCCGGCCCGGCCGGAGCTGCTGCGCGCCGCGCAGGCCGACAAGGCCGAGGTGTTCGTGCTGGCCACCGACGATCCGCAGGCCAACGTGCGCACCGCGCGCCTGGTCCGGCGCCAGTACCCGCACCTGAAGATCGTCGCCCGTGCGCGCAATCGCCAGCACGTGTTCCGGCTGATGGACCTGGGCATCGACGAGCCGGTGCGCGAAACCTTCCATTCCAGCCTGAAGATGACGCGCCAGGTGCTGGAAGACCTGGGGGTGGACGCGGCGCTGGCCGCCGGGCACATCGAGCGTTTCCGCGAGCACGACGAGAAGGTGCTGAAGCAGCAGCACCTGGTCTACGACGACGAGAAGGCGCTGCTGCAGACCTCGCGCGAGGCGCTGGTCGACCTGGAGCAGTTGTTCGCTGCCGACGACGAGCACGTCAAGGCGCCCCCGGGGCATGCCGGCGACGACCGGCAGAAGGATGCCGCCAACCCGGCGACCTGAGGCGCCACGGCATCTGATGGCGCGTCTTGCGCGCTGGTCACGCACCCGGGCAGGGCGGGCCGTGTCCGTGCGCGGTGACGGGGCAGGCCCCCACCCTGCGGTGTCAGTGCGCCGTGGCGGCGGGCACGGTCAGCAGGCCGTCGTCGTCCAGCAGCACGCGTCCCAGCCGTCCGGGTTCGGCATCGCAGCCGAAGCGTTCGGCCAGGTGCCGGCATACCGTGTCGAGCCGTGGCGACAACGGCCAGGCATTGGCCAGCACGCGCGCGCGGCCGGCCCCCGCCTGCGCCACGCTCAGCGCGACCACGCCCAGGCCGGGCGCCTCGTGGGCATGCAGGGTGGGCGCGCCGAGGCCCGGGTCGGGCCCGGCCAGGGCGTCGACCACGAAATCGCCGTCCGCCACGTATTCGCCGTCGTCGAAGGCCAGCGGGACATGGTGTGCCGCCAGCAGCGCGGTGTACTGGCGCAGCTCGAACACGATGCCGGCGAGGGCGTGGGCGCGTTCGCTGTTGCCCGCGCCGGCATGTTCGGCCAGCCACTGGCCCGGGGACTGCGCCACGGCATGCGCGTCGGCGTAGCGCCAGCCCAGGCCGTGCGCGCTCAGGGTCGTCGCGGTGCCGTCCGGGCTCAGCAGCGCAGCCTCGACCAGGGCCCACAGCGGCGCCAGGTTGACGTGTTCGTAATGCACGCACACCAGCGCCATCATGTCGTGGCGGCTGAAATAGCGCGCGTGTTCCAGGCGCATGCCGAGGGTGCGCATGAGGTAGTCGGCGGTCCGCGCGCCGGCCTCGCCGTGCCCGACCAGTTCGACTTCCATCTTCGGGCCCAGGGTTTCGGCCCGTTGCGGGTCGACCAGCACCGTCCACGGCACCAGGCGCAGCGCACCGCCGCTCATGGCCGGGTCGGGCACCAGCGGCTGCGCCGGCATGTGGCCGTCGCGCGAACCGAAGGCCAGCACGCCGCCGTCCATGCGCGCGGCCAGGCCGTCCAGCGTGGTGAAGGCGGGAAAGCCCGGGCGCAGCAGTTCGGTGCTGTCGAAGTGCGCGCCGGCTACGGCCAGGCGGCCTTCGTCGATGCCGGGCAGCAGGGCGCGCAGGTCGTCGGCCATGAAAGCGGCCAGCGTTTCGGCTTCGTCGCGTTCCAGGGACAGGCGCGCCGGGGACTGGTCGGGCGCCAGTTCCAGTGCCAGCACGCCGGGGCAACTCACCAGGTCTTCAGGCTGCATGGTCCTATCCGCGACGAAACGGCGGGCATTTTAGCATCGCCGCCTTCCCCGGCCGTGCCGCGCGCGTTAGCCTTGGATGAAACCCTTGTTCAGCGGCCATGCCGCATCATTGAAACCTTCGCACAGGTGTTTGGCGACCATGGAAACCAATTGCAGACGCGTGGCGGTCATCGGCGGCACCCGCATCCCGTTTTGCCGGCACAACACGGCCTATGCCGAGGTCGGCAATTTCGGCATGTCGGTGAAGGTGCTGGGCGCGCTGGTCGAGCGTTTCGGCCTGCATGGCCTGGAACTGGGCGAGGTGGCTTTCGGCGCCGTCATCAAGCAGGTGGCGGACTGGAACCTGGCGCGCGAGGCGCTGCTGAGCTCGGGCCTGGCGCCGACCACGCCGGGCATCACCACCGCGCGCGCCTGCGGCACCTCGCTGGACAACGCCATCATCGTCGCCAACAAGATCGCCACCGGCCAGATCGAGGCCGGCATCGCCGGCGGCAGCGACACCACCAGCGACGTGCCGATCACCTACAGCAAGCGCCTGCGCCAGCGCCTGCTCGCGGCCGGCCGCGCCAGGACCCTGCCGCAGCGCCTGAAGACGCTGGCCAGGGGTTTCTCGCTCGGCGAACTGAAGCCGGCGGTGCCCGGCGTGGCCGAGCCGCGCACCGGCAAGTCCATGGGCGAGCATTGCGAGCTGATGGCGAAGCAGTGGCACATCGGTCGCGAGGCGCAGGACGAGTTCGCCCTGGGCAGCCACCGCAAGCTCGCGGCGGCCTACGAGGCCGGCTTTTTCGACGACCTGGTGGTGCCGTTCCGCAATGTCTCGCGCGACAACGTGCTGCGTGCCGATACCACGCTGGAAAAACTGGCGGCGCTGAAGCCGGCCTTCGACAGGACCTCCGGCAAGGGCACGCTGACGGCGGGCAATTCCTCCGCGTTGTCCGACGGCGCCGCGTGCGTGCTGCTGGCCAGCGAGACGTGGGCCCGGGAACACGACCTGCCCGTCCGCGCCTGGCTCACCCATGCGCGCGTGGCGGCGGTGGATTTCGTGCACGGCGAGGGCCTGCTGATGGCGCCGACCATCGCCGTGCCGCGGATGCTGGACGAGGCCGGGCTGACGCTGCAGGACTTCGACTTCTACGAGATCCACGAGGCCTTCGCGGCGCAGGTGCTGTGCACGCTCAGGGCCTGGGAGTCGGCCGACTACTGCCGCGAGCGCCTGGGCCGCGATGCGCCGCTGGGCGCGATCGACCCGGCGAAGCTCAACGTCCACGGCTCCAGCCTGGCCGTGGGGCACCCGTTCGCGGCCACCGGCGCGCGCCTGGTGGCCACGCTGGCCAAGTTGCTCGAACAGAAGGGGTCCGGTCGCGGCCTGATTTCCATCTGCACGGCCGGAGGCATGGGCGTGACCGCCATTCTCGAACGGCCCTGAAGACATGTTTCGCCTGCGCACCACCGCCACCGTGAGCCTGCTGGTATTGATCGGCGCCACCGGCATGAGCCTGTGGATGAGCGCCTGGCCGCGCATGCACGACCGCGCCACCGAGGCGGCGGTGGCGGCGCGCCACGGGGATGCCCCTGCCGGGACGGCGAAAGCGGCGGCTCCCCGGCCGCCTCGCGGGCGTTCGCGCCATGCGGCGCATGCGGTCGTCAAGCCGGCGCGCGCCGAGCCGTCGCCGCCGACGCCCGTTTTCACGCCGTCGCCTTCTTATCCGATGGAGGCCCTGCGCGAGCAGCGCGGCGGCGTGGTCACGCTGCATGTCAGCGTGGACGGCAACGGCCGCGTGACGGCGGTGGAAGTGGCCCGCTCCAGCGGCGTTCCGGCGCTGGATGCCTCGGCCCGCGAGACCATGCGGCGCTGGCGTTTCAGTGCGCCCGCCGACGGCCGGCCGACGAGCTTCGATTACCCGGTCCGGTTCCGCATCGGCGGCGCGACGGCGCAATGACCGCCGCGGCCGTGCCGGCGGGCGGGTTGCCTCAGCGCACCTTGAACAGGGTCGGGCGCCAGCTGCCGCTGGTGTAGGACGTGTTGCGGCGGTGGCGCATGCGCTGGATGGCCTCCACGCGGCGCGCCTCGGCCCAGTCGACCTTGCTCAGCGCAAGCCTGGACGGGTCCTCGCCGCGGCGCCGGGCCTCGGCGTCGCGCCAGTCGCGGAAATCCTCGTAGGCCTCCACCTCGAACTTCAGTTCGCGCACGCACAGCTCGATCATGATGGCGTCGTCGAGATAGCCCAGCACCGCCACGTTGTCGGGAATGGCGTCGCTCGGGTCGGCGAAGTAGGCCAGCGCGGTCAGCGTGTGGCGGCGCTCTTCCTCGGGCAGGTCGAAGCCCTTGTCCTCGACCATGTCGGCCATGGTGCGGATGCGTGCCAGGCGCGAGCGGATGAAGTCCGGCAGTTCGTCGAGCGACTTGCCGTCCAGCATCTTGCGGGCGGCGGCGACGATGGCGGCCTGGTCCTGGTTCTGGGATTTTTCCTCGGCGGCCTTGATGTCGGCGACGAAATGCTCGAGATCGGCGTCGCTCAGGGTGATGCTGATGTCCATGCTCATGACGGGAGCCTGATGGCGGAGGGAAAAAACAGACTAGGCGGCTCGCGGCATGGCGTCAATATGACGCATGGAAGGGTTCACAGGATCCCGCTCAGGCCGAAGCCGAAGCCGGTGACCAGGCGCGTGTAGATGGTCTTGAACGGCAGCGCCACGCCGGGAAAGTCGCCGACCGGCTCGTAGCACCGGTAGAAGTCCGGGTCCGCCGGCGCCAGCGGCGTGCAGCCGGGCTTGAGGTCGTAGCTGGTGGCGTAGCGGAACGGCCACAGGTCGAACCAGGGCAGGTGCGCCGACACCGTGCTGATGGCCTGGTTGATGTCGCTGATGATGGGGATGTCCTGGCGGCGCGGGGCGATGGTCCAGGCGTTCCTGGGCTGCGTGTCACGCAGGATCTGCGTGCGCAGGGCGGTGGCGAAGCGCTTGCTGTAGACGATCACGCCCGACTCGGTGTTGTAGTGGTCCGAACGCGGGTCGAAGTTGTGCGAGCCGACCATGGCGAAGCGGTCGTCGACGACGATCGACTTGGCGTGCAGGCCGATGCGCACGCCCTTGCGGGTCAGGGGCGCCGGCTGCCGGCGCGTGCCGGGGCGCAGCGGGTGGTGCCGGAGTCGATGCTCCGTGTCGCCGGCGGGCGCGGACGACGCGGCGGGCGAGGCCTCGTCCCGCACCGCGAAGGGCGGCGGCGCGATCGAGATGGCGGCGTCGGCCGGGTGCGGCTTGAGCTCGTAGATCTCGAAGCCGAAGTCCCGGAGAAAGCGCTTCTTGTGCTTGTAGGACATCGCGTAGGAGAAGAACGCGTCGGTCGTGGCCAGCGAATTGGTCGACACGATCACCCGCGGCGGGCGGTCGCGCTGGTGCAGCAGCTCGAAGATGTGCTGGGCGCGGTCGCTGAGCACCAGGTACGGCGTCTGCAGCACGATCTGCTTTCTGGCGCCGGCGATCATGCGCATGATGTGCAATGTCAGCTCGCGGGCCTGGCGGCGGCGCGGCTGGTCGGTCTTGTCCGGCAGGTCGGTGAAATAGTCCACGCGGCCCACGCGCAGGCTGTGCGCGAGGATGTGCTTGTCGAGCCAGTCGGGGTTCGCCGCTTCCGCGCGCACGCGCGCCACGCGCGCGGGCTTGTCGAAGGGCGGCGTGGTCCAGCCGGGCGCGCCGGGGCCGTCGGCCAGGATCTGCCGGTTGACGTCGCGCAGCGAGGTCAGCGGCACGCTGCGCGGGTGCCGCCAGAACAAGTCGAAGGTGGCGGCCATGTCGCGCGCGGCGGGGCCGGCCACGAGCACGTCGCGGTCGCGGTAGTCGAACTTGGGGTCCCAGCCGAAGTAGCGGTCCTCGTAGTTGCGTCCGCCGGTGATGCCGACGGCGTTGTCCACCAGCAGCAGCTTGTTGTGCATGCGCTGGTTGAAGCGCGAGAAGCAGCACAGGACGCCGGCGCCGAACTGCAACGGCGAGGTCTCGGCCTCGTCGAACGTGGGGTTGTACAGGCGCAGCTTGAAGTTGGCGCTGCTGCGCGCCAGCGTCGCCAGTTGCTCCACGCTCTGGAACGAGAACAACTGGTCGGCGAGCACGTGCACCTTGACGCCGCGCCGGGCCGCCCGGACCAGGGCGTCCAGCATCAGGTTGCCGACGTCGTCGTCGGCCCAGATGTAGGTCTGCAGGTCGATCGA
>CAZBZD010000020.1:0-16884 GCA_964496295.1 uncultured Rhodanobacteraceae bacterium
CGGAAGCCGACCAGGAAGAAGATGTGCGCGAACAGCCAGAACAGCCAGCCGGCGAGGCCCGACAGGTGCCAGCCGTGCAGGTCGACCACGGCCGAGGAACGGCTGATGCTGGCGAGGTTGCCGTAATCGCGGTAACGGAACGCGCGCGTGCCGCGGCCGGCGACGCGGTCGCGGATGGCGCGCGCGGCATGCTTGCCCATCTGCTTGGCGGCCGGGGCCAGGCCCGGAACCTGCCCGCCGTCCTGCTCCACCCGCGCGAGGTCGCCGACCACGAACACTTCCGGGTGCTCCGGCAGCGACAGGTCGGGAGCCACCTTCACCCGCCCTGCCCGGTCGCGCTCGGCGCCGAGCTGCCCGCCCAGCGGCGACGCGGCGACGCCCGCCGCCCACAGCACGGTGCGCGAACGGATGCGCCGATCGCCCATGCGCACGCCGTCCGCGTCGACATCCGTGACCGCCGTGCCCACGTGCACCTCGACGCCCATGCGCTCCAGCCTGCGCCGCGCCACGGCCGAGAGTTTTTCCGGCATCGAGGCCAGCACGCGCGGACCGGCCTCGACGAGGTGGATCCGCGTCCGGCGCGGATGGGCCCTGCGGAATTCGTGCGGCAGGGTATGGTGCGCGATCTCCGCCAGCGTACCGGCCAGCTCGACGCCGGTCGGGCCGGCGCCCACGATCACGAAGGTCAGCCACTGGCCGCGCAGCGCGGCGTCGTCCTCGCGCTCGGCCGCCTCGAACGCCGACAGCAGGTGGCGGCGGATCGCCAGCGCATCGTCCATGGTCTTGAGGCCCGGCGCGTGCGCGGCCCAGGCGTCGTGGCCGAAATAGGCGTGCATCGAGCCGGTCGCGACGATCAAATAGTCGTAGCCGACCACCTGGCTTCCGGCGCGCACTTCGCGCCTGGCCACGTCGACATCCTCGACCTCCTCCATCCATACCGTCACGTTGTCCTGGCGGCGCACGATGTGGCGCAGCGGCGCGGCGATGTCCGGCCCCGACAACGTGGCCCCGGCCACCTGGTACAACAGCGGCTGGAACACGTGGTGGTTGGCGCGATCGACCAGGGTCACGCGTACCGGCGCCCCCGCCAGCGCGCGCGTGGCCGACAGCCCGCCGAAGCCGCCGCCGAGGATGACGACGTGGGGCAACGAGGCATCCGCATTCATGCCGCCAGTATGCGCGCACGCGGCGGAAAGCGCACGACGCGGACGTACACATCCGGCAACCGCGCGTGTACCGTATGAAGGCACCCTGGAAGCAGGCCCGGCCTGGCCCGCCGTGAAAGCTTCACGCCCGCACGGACCTGCCCGAACCGGACATCCGAGACCATGGCAACAACCGCACCGCCCGCTTCCGATTCGCCGGCCGGCGACCCCGCGCCCGGATCCGTCCTTGTCCGGCAGCGCGAGGCTTTCCGGCGCGAGCCGTATCCGGGCTGGCAGCAGCGGGCGGCATGGCTGAAGACCCTGCGCAGCATGCTGGCCGACAACGACGCGGCCATCTGCGCCGCCATCGACCGCGACTTCGGTTGCCGCCCGGCCGCGGAAACCCGCCTGCTGGAACTGTTCCCGTCCCTGGGCGGCATCGACCACGCGCTGCGCCACGGCCGGCGCTGGATGCGTCCGCGCCGCCGTTTCGCCGGTTTCTGGTTCCTGCCCGCGCGCACCGAACTGATGCCGCAGCCGCTCGGCGTGGCCGGCATCATCGTGCCGTGGAACTACCCGTTGTACCTGGCCGCGGGCCCGCTCACCGACGCGCTGGCCGCCGGCAACCGCGCGATGGTGAAGATGAGCGAACACACGCCGCACTTCTCGGCGCTGTTCGCCGAGCTGGCCGGGAAATATTTTCCCGGCGGCGAGGTGCACGTGGTCAACGGCGACGCCGACGTGGCGCGCGCCTTCTCCGCGCTGCCCTTCGACCACCTGCTGTTCACCGGCTCCACGTCCGTGGGCCGGCAGGTGATGCGCGCGGCGGCGGAAAACCTGACCCCGGTGACGCTGGAACTGGGCGGCAAGTCGCCCGCCGTCATCGGCCCCGGCGCGCGCTTCGAACACGCGGTCGAACGCATCATCCGCGGCAAGTGCGCCAATGCCGGGCAGACCTGCATCGCCCCCGATTACGTCCTGTTGCCACGCGGGCGCGTACGGGATTTCATCGACGAGGCACGTGCCGTTTTCAGGCGCATGTACCCGGATTTCGCCGATGGCGGCGACTATGCCAGCGTGATTTCCGAGCGCCACCACGAACGCCTGGTCCGCCTGCGCGACCGGGCCGTCGCCCGCGGCGCCGTCGCCCATCCGCTGGCCGATGCAACCGGCAGCCGCGCACCGCGACGCATGCCGCCGACGCTGCTGACCGGCGTCGATGCCGACGACGAGGTGATGCGCGAGGAAATCTTCGGTCCGCTGCTGCCGCTGATCCCCTGCGACGACCTCGACCAGGCCCTGGATTTCATCGCCGGCCGCCCGCACCCGCTGGCGTTGTACCTGTTCGAAACCGGCAAGGCCGCCCGGCGCAAGGTGCTCGAACGCAGCCCGGCCGGCGGCGTCACCATCAACGACACCCTGTACCACGTCGCCCAGCACCACCTGCCCTTCGGCGGCGTCGGCGAATCCGGCATGGGCGCCTGCCACGGCGAGGCCGGCTTCCGCACCTTCTCGAAGATGAAGCCGGTGTTCCGCCAGGCCCGTTTCAACGGCACCGGCCTGCTCGATCCGCCCTACGGCGAACGCTTCCGGCGCCTGCTCGGGTTGTTGCTGCGCCGCTGACCGGCCGGCCGCGGCGACGGGCCGGCGCGCGCTGGCATGCGATTTCGGCCGCCACTACCATCCCGTCATCGGCCATTGCGGACATTCCCGGCATGGAACCCGAACAAATCCTGTTCCTGGTCATCCTGGCGGCGGCACTGGTGCTGCTGGTCACCGAATGGGTGCGCATCGACCTGACCGGCGTGCTCGTCGTGGTGGCACTGGCCGCCACCGGCGTGCTGGAACCGGCCGAGGCGCTGTCGGGTTTTTCCAGCGAACCGGCGATCCTGCTGGCGTCGATGTTCGTGTTGTCGGCGGGGCTGGCGCAGACCGGCCTGACCGCGCGCCTGGGCGCATGGATCGGGCGCATGGCCGGCGCAAGCATCTGGCGCGCGGTGCTGGTGATCATGCCCTGCGTGGCGCTGATGGCCGCGTTCAGCCACCATCTGATGGTGACGGCGATGATGTTGCCGGTGATCCTGGAGCTCAACCGCTCGCACGACCTGCCGGCCTCGCAGCTGATGATGCCGATGGCCTTCGCCGCGTCGCTGGGCACCACCATGACGGTGATCGCGGCGCCGGCCTTCCTGGTCGCGCGCGCGCTGCTGGAGCGCGGCGGGGCACACGACATCGGCATCTTCTCGATCGCTCCGGTGGGCATCGTGCTGTGCCTGATCGGCACCGCCTACGTGCTGCTGTTCGGGCGCTGGCTGCTGCCGCGCCACGAAGGCAGGAGCGGCGGCGAGGACCGCTTCCGGCTGGAGCGCTACTACACCGAACTGCTGGTGCTGGAAGATTCGCCGCATGCCGGCAAGACCATGCAGGCGTTCGGCGAGGAGCATGCCGGGCGGTTCAAGGTGGTGGACTGGCTGCGCCACGGCACCTCGCGCCGGCGCCCGTGGCGGCGCAAGCAACTGGCCGCCGGCGACCTGCTGCTGGTGCGCGCCAGCCCGGACGAGCTGGCCGGCCTGGAAAAACAGCAGGGCCTGGCGCTGAACGTGGTGGTGCAGTACGGCGAGGAGATCGAGGACGACGAACGCCAACCCCGGGAGGACGAGGAACGCCTGCTGCAGGCGGTGATCGCGCCCGATTCCGAGCTGGTCGGCAAGACCATCGGCACGGTCGACTTCCTGCACCGCTACGGCGTAGTGGTGGTTGGCCTGTGGCGCAAGCGCGGCTTCATCCGCAAGGAGTTGTCCAAGGTGCAGTTGCAGGGCGGCGACCTGGTGGTGCTGTGGGGCAGCAAGCGCGCGCTGGACCAGCTCGCGCACGAGCCCTCGTTCCTGATGCTGGTGCCGTTTTCCGGCAGCGCGCGGGTCCGCGGCCGCGGCTGGCTGGCGGCCCTGATCATGGGGCTCAGCGTGGCGGGGGCGGCCTCGGGCCTGGTGCCGGTCACGGTCTCGTTCATGGCCGGCGCCGCCGCCATGGTGGCCAGCGGCTGCCTGTCGCTCAAGCGGGCCTACGAGTCGGTGGAAATACGCATCTTCGTTTTCATCGCCGGCGCCATTCCGCTGGGGCTGGCCATGGAGCAGACCGGCACCGCCAGCCTGTTCGCGGGCTGGCTTTCGCATTTCCTGTCCGGCTGGTCGCCCAACTGGGTGTTGCTGGCACTGTTCCTGACCGCCGCGCTGTTCACGCAGATACTGTCCGACACCGCGACCACCATCCTGCTCGGGCCCATCGCCCTGGGCATGGCCGGGTTGCTGCACATGTCCGCCCCCGCCATGGTCTTCAGCGTGGCCATGGGCGCCGTGGCCGCTTTCCTGACCCCGATCGGGCACCACGGCAACCTGCTGGTCTACGAGCCGGGCAACTACCGCTTCACCGACTTCGTGCGCGTGGGCACGCCGCTGACCATCCTGCTCGGCCTGGCCATGGCGTGGCTGGCGCCGCTGGTATGGCCCGGCCACTGAAGCACGGTGCGAAGACCGGTCCGATCAACGCCGGCGAACGCGAAAGCGGCGCGGCGACATCTTCCGGGTTGCGGCGTCCGCTGGGAGCGCCCGGGCGCCTGGCGACGACGGCGACGGGCGACGCTCAGTTCTCCACGGTTTCGGCATCCCCGTTCAGGACCGCCAGGAAAGTCCCGGCGTAACGCTCCAGCTTGCGCTCGCCCACGCCGTTGATGGCGGCCATGGCCTCGCGCGTGGCGGGACGTTCGCGCAGCATGGCCAGCAGGGTCGCGTCGTGGAAGATGACGTAGGCCGGCACGCCCTGCTCTTTTGCCAGCCGTGCACGCGTGTTGCGCAGCGACTGCCACAGGGCTTCCTCGTGCGGGGCGATGTCGATGCTCTGCCGGCGCGTCGCATCGCCGCCGGCCTTGCGCGCCGCGCGGCGTCCGCGGCGATCGGGCTCGCGACGCAGGCGCATCTGTCGGGCGCCTTGCAGCACCGGCCGCGCGGCGGCGGTGAGATGCAGCGTGCCATAGCCGTCGGCGTCGGGTTCGAGCAATCCCGCGGCCACGAGCTGGCGGAACACGCCGCGCCACTGGCGGGCATCCAGTTCCGTGCCGATGCCGAACACGCTCGACTTGTCGTGCCCGCGCGCGCGGATGCGCTCGCCGTCCTTGCCCAGCAGCACGTTGACCAGATACGCCACGCCGAAACGCTGGCCGGTGCGGTAGACGCACGACAGGGCTTTCTGCGCCGCCTCGGTGGCATCCCAGGTGGGCGGCGGCGACAGGCAGTTGTCGCAGTTGCCGCACGGCTCGTCCAGCGCCTCGCCGAAATAGCCGAGCAGGCGACGACGACGGCAGTCGGTGGTTTCGGCATAGCCCAGCAGCGCCTCCAGCTTGGCATGCTCGACGCGCTTGCGTTCCTCGCCGGCCTCGGAGCCGAGGATGAACTGCTTCTGCGTCACCAGGTCGCCCAGGCCGTAGGCCATCCATGCTTCGGCAGGCAGGCCGTCACGTCCGGCACGCCCGGTTTCCTGGTAATAGCCCTCCAGGCTCTTGGGCAGGTCCATGTGCGCGACGAAGCGCACGTCCGGCTTGTCGATGCCCATGCCGAAGGCAATGGTGGCGCACATCACGACGCCGTCCTCGTGCAGGAAACGGCGCTGGTTGGCCTGGCGCTCGTCCGCCGCCATGCCGGCGTGGTAGGCCAGCGCCTCGACGCCCTGTTCGCGCAGCCACTCGGCGGTGCCGTCGGTCTTCTTGCGCGACAGGCAGTAGATGATGCCCGACTCGTTTTCGTGGCGCGCCAGGAAACGCTTCAACTGCTGCCTGGCGTTGTCCTTGTATTCGACGTGGTAACGGATGTTGGGCCGGTCGAAACTGGCCACGAACCGGCGCGCCTGTTCCAGCGCCAGGCGCTCGACGATCTCGGCGCGCGTGGGTGCGTCGGCGGTGGCGGTGAGCGCGATGCGCGGCACGTCCGGAAAGCGCTGGTGCAACACCGTGAGCTGGCGGTACTCGGGGCGGAAATCATGCCCCCACTGCGACACGCAGTGCGCTTCGTCGATGGCGAACAGGGACAGCTCGGTGCGCTCCAGCATGGCCAGGCAGCGCTCGCCCAGCAGGCGCTCGGGGGCCACGTACAGGAGGTCCAGTTCGCCCTGCGCGAAGCGTCGCTCCACCTCGGCCTGGGTGATGCCGTCCTGGCTGGAATTGAGGAAGGCCGCGTCGACGCCGAGCTGGCACAAGGCCTCGACCTGGTCGTGCATCAACGCGATCAGCGGCGAGACCACGATCGCCGTGCCCCGGCGCATCAACGCCGGGATCTGGTAGCACAGCGACTTGCCGCCGCCGGTGGGCATCAGCACCAGCGCATCGCCGCCCCCGGCCACGTGCTCGATGACGGCCTGCTGCTCGCCGCGGAAGCCGGCGTAACCGAAGGTCTGCCGGAGGATGTCGGAGGCTGGACGCATGCCCGTCATGCTACCAAACGGTTCCCGCGCCGGCTGTCGGCCTTTTCCTGCGTCAGGTGTCGGAATGACCCCAGATGGCGCGGTCCAGGTCCGCTTCCAGGCCGAAGCTCTTCATCGGCACGCGACCCTTGTCCACCTTCACGCCCTCGGCACGCAGGCGCCGGCACTGTTCGCGGAAACCGGCGCTGCCGGGCGGCAACGCGATGCGGCCGTCCGCGCGCAGCACGCGATGCCAGGGCAGGTTCATGTCGTCGGGCGCCTCGCGCAGCACGCGGCCCACCAGGCGCGCACGCCGTGGCAGCCCGGCGCGCCGGGCGATGGCGCCGTAACTTGCCACGCGGCCGGCGGGAATCGTCGCGATCGCGGCGTAGATGCGCAAATGGGCCTCGTTCATGGCCCTGCAGACTACGCGATCTTCGCTGAACCGGCATGCCGCCCTTCCCGGGACGTTAACCTTCGCGGCGCTATGATCGGCCCCGGGTCACCCGCACCAGCACGGCCATGCAGCATTTCGAAGCCATTCGTTCCCATGTCGGCAACCTCCACCCGCTGAACCACAGCGCGCCCTACCAGATCGGCTTCGACCTGCCGCTGGGCCACGGCCGCCAGCAAGGCATCTACCTGGCCGAAATGGAGGGCGAGCACGGGCGCCGCTACCTGCGCATCTCCACCCCCATCGTCCCGCTGGCCGCCACCGACCCGAGCCGCTGCCTGCGCTTCAACTGGGAACAGCGCACGGGGTATCTCGCCGTCAGCGACCTCGAGGGCGTGCCCTGGCTGCACCTGTGCGACAACTGCCCCTACGCGATCCTCGACAGCGGCGAACTCGAACGGCTGATCCGCGAACTGGGCACGCTCGGCGACCGGCTGGAACAGGCCCTGCTGCAAGGGGCCGACGAGTCCTGACGCATCGCGGCCCGTCGTTTCCGGCATGTGCTTCGAACAGGGCGGGCAGCGCCCGACCTGCGCATCCGGGACGACAAGGCGGTGTGTGATAATCGGGAGTCACGTCCCTACCGGAGCTAGCCATGTCGCAGCAGACCGCGATCATCACCGGCGCCGGCGGCGCCATCGCCGCGCATGCCATCGACGCCTTCCACGGCGACGGCTGGAAACTCGCCCTCGTCGCCTTCGACGACGCCGAGCGCACGCGCTTGGCCGAACGGCATCCCGATGCCTGCATCGTGCAGGCCAACCTGGTCGACGACGCCGATACCCGGCGCGCCATCGGCGAGGCCGTCTCGCAATGCGGGACGGTCGATGCCCTGCTCAACATCGCCGGCGGCTTCGACATGAGCGGCGCGGCCGAAACCACGCCCGCGCAGCTGGAAGCGCAACTGGACATCAACCTGCGCACGGCCTTCAACGCCACGCGCGCGGTGCTTCCGCACATGCTCGACAACGGCCACGGCTTCATCCTCGGCGTCGGCGCCGGGCAGGCCATCGACGGCGGGGCTTCGGCCGGTGCCTATGCCGCGGCCAAGGCCGCCATGATCGCCTGGATGAAATCGATGCTGGCCGAGCTCCGGCCGCGCGGCATCGAAATGGCCATCGTCTACCCGATGGGCGCGGTGGACACCGCCGGCAACCGCCAGGCCATGCCCGACGTCGACCCGTCCACCTGGATCGACCCCGCCGACCTCGCCGCCACCATGCTGCACCTGGCCACCCGCGGCCGCGGCGGACACGTGCGCGAAGCCCGGGTATACCCGCCGGCCTGATGGATGCAGCCCCGGGAACGGGACCGGTGCGCGGCAGGCATGCCGCGCGTCGCCGCGCCGCCGGCGTTCAGGCCAGCATGTCGAGCAACCGGGATATGAAATAGGCCAGCAAGGCGGTGATCGGCAGGGTCAGCAGCCAGGCCCAGACCATCCGCTCGACCACCGTCCAGCGGATGGCGTTGAAGCGCTTGGCCGCGCCCACGCCCATGATCGACGTGGACACGCAATGCGTGGTCGAGACCGGGATGCCGACGGCCGAGGCCGCGAAAATCACCAGTGCGCCGCTGGTCTCGGCCACGAAACCGTTGATGGGATGCAGCCTGACCATCTTGTGGCCGAGCGTCTTGATGATGCGCCAGCCGCCGGCCGCGGTGCCGGCCGCCATCACCAGCGCGCACAGGATCACCACCCAGGTCGGAATGTCGAAGCCGCCGCTGGAAGACCCGGAAATGCGCAGGAACCCCAGCCAGTCCGGCAGCTGGTCCAGGCTGCCCGCGCTGGTCGCGCCGACCAGCGCCAGGGCCACGATGCCCATGGTTTTCTGCGCGTCGTTCATGCCGTGCGACAGGCCCATGGCCGCCGCCGACACCAGCTGCGACTTGCCGAAAAAGGCGTTCACGAACGGCGTGCGCCCGAGCCGGTTGACGAAGCCCCGGCGCCGGGAACACCACAGCAGGAATGCATACAGCGCCAGCATCAGCACGAAGGCGATGGCGAAGCCCAGCAGCGGCGAAACCACCATCGGGATGATCACCTTGGGCACCACGCCCTTGGCCATCCACCAGTGTCCGCCCGCGGAAGTCCACCAGATCACCGAGTCGAAATCGTTGGCGCTGGCCGCGAGCGCCGCGCCGACCAGGCCGCCGACCAGGGCATGGCTGGAGCTCGAAGGCAGCCCCTGCCACCAGGTGATCAGGTTCCAGATGCACGCCCCCAGCAGCGCGCTGATCAAAAAGAACGCGCCCTCGTGCACCATCTCGGTGTTGACCAGGCCCTCGGCGATGGTCTTGGCCACCGCCGTGCCCAGCAGCGCGCCGACCATGTTGGTGACGGCCGCCAGCAGCACGGCCTGCCCCGGCGTCAGCACCTTGGTGGCGACCACCGTGGCGATGGAGTTGGCCGTATCGTGGAACCCGTTGATGTAGGTGAAGGCAAGCGCGACGAAGATGACCAGGGCCAGCAATCCGATGCTCACGTTGCCTCCTAGGAGTTCTTGAGCACGATGGAATAGATGACGTTGCCGACGTCGCGGCACTTGTCGATGGCCTTCTCGATGATCTCGAAAAGATCCTTGGCCAGGATCGCGCGCATCGGATCGGTGGTGTCCAGGTAGAACTCGCGGTAGGGCTCGAGCAGCAGGCTGTCGGCCTCCGCCTCCAGCGCCTGGAGCTGGTTCTGCAGCTTGCGCATGGGATCGATGCGCAAGCCGTTGCGCATCTCCTTGACCATCTTGGCCACCACCTCGGTGCAGCTGGCCAGAATCTCGGTGCGCTGGGCGAAGTCCACGCCTTCCAGCCGCTCGCTCACCAGCACGTAGCGGTCCGCGAATTTTTCGATGGTCTTGGGAATCTTGTACAGCGTCGAGTTCATTTCCTCGATGTCTTCGCGGTCCAGCGCGGTCACGAAGGTGTTGACCAGTTCCTCGCTGATCTCGGCCGCCAGTTCCTTTTCGCGACGGCGCGTGGCGCTGAAGGTGGCCATGAACGGAGTGCTGTTGCCGTTGCGGGTCAGTTCGTTGACCGCCCGCGCCGATTCCAGGGCGGCCTCGGAGCTGGCCTGGAGCAGGTCGTAGACCTTGTCGGTCTTGCCAAACATGGTTTGCAGTGAAAACACGGCGCCCGCCTCCCGGCATGCTGGAAAACCACGCATGCTGCCAGCCGAATATTGCGTTTATGTTACAGCATGCCGGCCGCGCCGACGGAGCGGTTCCGGGGCCGCCGGATGCGCGTGCCCGGGCGCCGGCGGCGGCGGCACCCGGCACATTCTGCGGTTACACTGCGCGCATGACCACCGCTCGCCCGCGCCCATGCTGACCCAACTGGGCATCATCGTCCTGCTGTCGATCCTGAACGGCTTTTTTTCCATGTCGGAAATCGCCGTGGTGGCCTCGCGCAGGATCCGCCTCAAGCAGATGGCCCGCAAGAGCAGCCGCGGCCGGCTGGCGCTGCGCCTGGCCCAGCATCCGGACAGTTTCCTGTCCGCGGTACAGGTCGGCATCACCGTGACCGTGCTGCTGACCGGCGCCTTCACCGGCGCCTCGCTGAAAGACAGCATGGCCTCCGCGCTGAGCGCCAGCGGCCTGGACTGGCTGGCCGCGCATGCCACGGCGATCGGCTCGCTGATCGGTTTCGTGCTGGCCACGTTCATCCAGATCGTGGTCGGCGAACTGGTGCCCAAGCGCATCGCCCTGGTCGCCCCCGAAAAACTGGCCGCCATCATCGCCCCGCCGATGCTGGTCATCGCCAAGATCTGCGCCCCGTTCGTCTGGCTGCTCAACGCGGCCAGCGGCGGGCTGATGAAACTGCTGCGCCTGAGGCACGCGCCGCGCGACACCATCAGCGAGGAGGAAATCCGCATGCTGGTGGCCGAAGGCACCGAACAGGGCATCCTCGACGACGACGAGCGCAACATGGTCAACCGCGTGCTGCGCCTGGGCGACCGCAACGTCGGCGCCGTGATGACGCCGCGCACGCGCATCGCCTGGCTGGACATCGAGGCGCCGCTGGAAAACAACCTCGAGGTGCTGCGCGCGAACAACTTCTCGCGCTATCCCGTGTACCGGGGCGACGAAAGCGAGGTGCTCGGCATCGTCGAGATCAAGCGCCTGTTCGACAGCCTGCTGGACGGCCACCCGAACCTTTTCGGCACCATCCTCAAGCCGCTGTACATCCCGGCCACGGTGCGCGCGCTGGACATGCTCGACGCGCTGCGCGACGCCGACACCCGCATGGCCCTGGTGGTCGACGAATACGGCGACATCGAGGGCCTGGTCACGCTCAACGACCTGCTCGGCAGCGTGGTCGGCCAGACCTCGCCCGGACAGGACGAGGCCGAGGCCCGCTACCGGCGCAGACCCGACGGCAGCTGGCTCATCGACGGCTCCCTGCCCGTCGACGACCTGCGCGAACTGCTGCACCTGGACCACCTTCCCAACGAGGACGAGCACGAATTCCATACCCTCGGCGGCATGATCATGACCGCCTTCGGCCGCATCCCGCGCGAAGGCGAATCCTTCGCCTGGCACGGCCTGGGTTTCGAGGTCGTGGACCTGGACGGCGCGCGCATCGACAAGGTGTCGGTCACCCGGCTCCGCGGCGACGCCACGAACATGCAGAACGCCTGAATGACTCCTTCCCGCGGACCGCACCGCACGACCACGCGCCTGCTGCGCGACGCCATTTCGGCCCAGGAAAGCGACGACATCACCCTGGACACGCTGCTGGTGCCGCTGCGCACGCGTGCCTTCGGCGTCGTGCTGCTGGCGCTGGCCATACCCAATTTCATCCCGGTGCCGATCGGCATCGGCGGCGCGATGGGCGTGCTGACGGCGCTGCTGGGCCTGCAGATGCTGTTCGGGCTGGAACACCCGCTGGTGCCCGCGTGGCTGCGCCGCAAGACCATGCACCGGTCACGCGTGGAAGCCTTCCTCGACCGCAGCGCGCGCATTACCGACTGGCTGGAACGCTGGTGCAAGCCGCGCCTGGAACTGCTGACGCATCGCCCGTGGTCGTTGCTGTCGGGGCTGGCGCTGCTGATCCTCGGCGTCCTGCTGGCGTTGCCGATCCCGTTCACCAACTACCTGTTCGGCGCCGTGCTGCTGGCCTTCGCCTTCGCCCTGATCGAGCGCGATGGCGCGTTGCTGCTGGTCATGTGGCTGATGTCGGTGGCGCTGCTGGTGCTGTCGTTCTTTTTCAGCCACGTGCTGGTGGACCTGATGCACCAGGTGTTCTAGGGAAATTCCGGGCAACCCCGGCACGGGCCGGCAGGGCCCTTCCTCCTGAAATCAGGAGGCCGGACCACCGGCCGGCCGGCCCGCCACGCGAATGGCGTCGGCGAGGATGCCGTGCAGGACGCGCAGCTCGCGCTCGTCCGGGCGCGCGCGCTGGAACAGCTTGCGCAGCCTGAGCATGACGGTTTCCGGCGAGCGGCCCTTGTGGAAGTCGATCGCGTCGAGCATCTGCACGAGATGCAGGAAAAACTGTTCCATCTGCGCCGCGTCGGCCGGCGCGCCGGATGCCGGCGGCGGCACGGCTCCCGCGTCCCGCAACGCGGCCACGCGCAACTCGTAGGCCATCACCTGCACCGCCTGCGCCAGGTTCAGCGAGCCGAAATCCTCGACGCTGGGGATCCGCACCATGGCATGGCAAAGCGACAGCTCCCGGTTGTCCAGCCCGCTGCTCTCGTTGCCGAACACCATGGCCACCTGCTCGCCGCGGGCCGCGGCATCCAGCGCCCGGGCCGCCGCCTCGCGCGGCGCCAGCTCCGGCAGGCTGACGCCGCGACGGCGCGCCGACAGGCCCATCACCAGGTGGCAGCCGGCCAGCGCCGCCGGCAGGTCGTCGTGCACCCCGGCTCCTTCCAGGACACCGGGCGCGCCGACCGCCAGCGCCACGGCCTCGGGGTCCGGAAAGCGGGCCGGGGCGACCAGCTCCAGGCGCTCGAACCCCATGGTGCGGATGGCGCGTGCGGCGCTGCCGATGTTGCCCGGATGCGAGGTCCGGGCGAGGACGAAGCGCGGGTTTCGCTGGATGGCCGGCATGACAGTCGATTCGTGTGGAAAAACGTGAAAATGGTACACGCTCGCCGGCTGGATGGCCTCCGGGCCCCGATGTTCCGCGGCGGTGCCCGGCACGCCCGGGCCACCCCGCGCCGCCCCGCCCGGGCACTGGACTTGACCGTCGTCACGCGATAATCTTCGTGCGTACGGATGGCGTCGCGACCAGCGGGACACCGTTGCGGCCGGGCCGACAGGCCTGCCGGGCGCCAGCCGGCACAGCGCAATCGGCGACGACTTCCACTGCCATGGGGCACTGTCCCCGTGTCACGCGAGTCATGCTTTCCGGTTCGCCAGGCACACGAACCGCTTTCAGGGTCATCACACCGACATGCCTCGTGTACGGCAACGTCCATGCCGATGCCGATGCCCCGCGAGTTGCCCAGCCAAGGCCGGGCACGCATGTTTCGGCGCCCCGACCGCGGGGAGCCAGGTCCACAACCAAGGGTCGACACGCTCAGATGAGCTCCGAACCAGTCGAGTCGAACGCGCCCGACGCGTCGCAAGGCATGTTTGTACCCGTTCCCCAGCAGCAGGAAATGCCGCTGGCGATCGTGCGTGGCCAGCCGGTGCTGGAAATGCCGCAGGACCTGTACATCCCGCCGGACGCGCTGGAAGTCATCCTGGAAGCCTTCGAGGGCCCGCTGGACCTGCTGCTGTACCTGATCCGGCGCCAGAACCTGGACATCCTGGACATCCCGATCGCCGAGATCACGCGCCAGTACATGGCCTACATCGACATGATGCGCGACGTGATGCGCCTGGAGCTGGCCGCCGAATACCTGCTGATGGCCGCGATCCTGGCCGAGATCAAGTCGCGCCTGCTGCTGCCGCGCCCGCCCGCCGAGGAAGGCGCAGAGGAAGAGGACCCGCGCGCCGAGCTGGTGCGCCGCCTGCAGGAGTACGAGCGCTTCAAGAAGGCCGCCGAAGGCATCGACGAGCTGCCCCGCGAGGAACGCGACTTCACGGTGGCGAAGGCCCACGTCACCGACCGCAACGTGATCCACCTGCCGCCGCCGGTGGACATGCGCGACATGCTGCTGGCGCTCAAGGACGTGCTGCAGCGCGCCGAGCTTTTCACCCGGCACGCGGTGCAACGCGAACCGCTCAGCGTGCGCCAGCGCATGAGCGAACTGCTCAGCCGCCTCGAGGACGGCCAGTTCCACCGTTTCGAATCCCTGTTCAATGTCGAGGAAGGCCGCCTGGGCGTGGTGGTCAATTTTCTCGCCATGCTCGAACTGGCCAAGGAAAGGCTGGTCGACATCGTCCAGGAAGAGCCCCTGGCTCCCATCTACCTCAAGACCGGAAGCGCGTCGCCACACGAGCCCTGAGATGGACACCACGCAGATCAAGAAAATCATCGAGGCCGCCCTGCTCGCCTCCAGCCAGCCGATGTCGGTGCCGCAACTGGAAGCCCTGTTCGGCGGCGACCAGGACGACCCGGTCGGCCACGAGCAGGTGGCCGGGGCCCTGGAAGCCCTGGGCGCGGATTGCGGCGAACGCGGCATCGAGCTGGTCGAGGTCGCCAGCGGCTTCCGCTTCCAGGTGCGCCGGGACATCCACCCGTGGGTCGCGCGCATGTGGACCGAACGCCCCAGCCGCTATTCCCGCGCCCTGCTGGAAACCCTGGCGCTGATCGCCTACCGCCAGCCCATCACGCGCGGCGAAATCGAGCAGGTGCGCGGCGTCGCGGTGTCCACCCACATCATCAAGACCCTCGAGGAACGCGAATGGATCCGCGTGGTCGGGCATCGCGACTCCCCCGGCCGGCCGGCCCTGTTCGGCACCACGCGCACGTTCCTCGACTACTTCAACCTGAAATCGCTGGACGAACTGCCGCCCCTGGCCGACATCCTCAACCTGGACGACATGGACCCGCAACTGGCCTTCGACGACAAGTCGGCGCAGGTCGGCCCGCCCGCGGCCGCGGATGCGCCGGCCGGGGCGGAAGCGGAAACGGAAGCCGCCACCGGCATCGACGCCGGGGACGCACCGGCCGCCGAACAGGCCGACGAAACCGGCGTTCCCGCCGGAGAGACAGACGGCGAAACCGGCGACGACGAAACGGCGCCGGGCCCGCTGCCCGAGACCGGGACCGCCGCAGACGCCGCGGACGACGACACGCTCGACGCCGACGAAGCAAACCCCGAGGAGGACCGCGCATGAGTGCGCAAAACCGTTCCGTGCTTTCACTCAAGCATGACAACGCCAGGCGCGCCCCGGCGCTGGAGGAGCGCCTGCACAAGGTGCTCGCCAACGCCGGCCAGGGCTCGCGGCGCATGCTCGAACAGCGCATCGCCAACGGCGAGATCACCGTCAACGGCGAGGTCGCCGAAGTCGGCTCCAGCGTCGGCACCGGCGACCGCGTGGTCATCGACAACCACCAGTTCGTGGTGGCCACCGACACGCGCGAAAACGCCGAGGTGATCATCTACAACAAGCCCGAGGGCATCCTGGTCACGCGCGACGACCACGAGGACCGCCCGACCGTGTTCGAGCAGTTGCCCAAGGTCCGGGGCGCGCGCTGGATCGCCGTGGGCCGCCTGGACATCAACACCACCGGCCTGCTGTTGCTGACCACCGACGGCGACCTGGCCAACGCCCTGATGCACCCGGGCACCGGCATCGAGCGCGAGTACCTGTGCCGGGTGCACGGCGAGGTGCCGCCCGAAGTGCTGGAAAAGCTCAAGGCCGGCGTGGAACTCGAGGACGGCCCGGCCCGTTTCGACGACATCACGACCGTCAGCCAGGGCAACAGCCACAGCTGGTTCCGCGTCACCATCGGCGAAGGACGCAACCGCGAGGTGCGCCGCCTGTGGGACGCGCAGGGTTTCCTGGTCAGCCGCCTCAAGCGCATCCGCTACGGCAACATCGAACTGCCGCGCCATCTGCGCCGCGGCCAGTCCGAGGCACTCGACGCGGAAGCCATTCGCGGGCTGCGTCGCAAGGCCGGCCTCAGCGAACCGCAACCCGCGCTGACCTTGTCGCCGGTACTGCGCCAGCGCCGCGCGCAGCGCAACATCACCGAATTCAAGCCGGACCGGAACCCCAGGGCCTGGACCGGTGCCTACCAGAACGAGGCGCGCGAACTGACCGCCTTCGACCGCATCCGCGACGACGGCCCGCCGCGCGGCGGCAAGCGCAAGCGGCGCCCGCGCGGCGACGTCAACGGCAACGTGGCGCAACCGGACAAGCCCCAGTCGCGCAAGCGCAAGAAAAAGCGCAGCGTGGCGCCCGGCCAGGAACTGCCCTCGGTACGCACCTGGTTTGCCGGCGACAGCCGCAACAAGGGCGGCCACGGCAAGTCGGGCAACCGCTCCAGCAAGGGTGGCGGCCCGCGCCGCGGAGGTGGCGGTTCGCGCCGGGGCCGCTAGCCGGCAAGCATTCTGCAAGGAGAAACATCCCGTGAGTGACGTACGCATCTATCACAACCCGCGCTGCTCCAAGTCCCGCGCCACCCTGGAACTGCTCGGCGAACACGGTGTCGAGCCGGAAGTCGTCAAGTACCTGGACACGCCGCCGGACGCCGCGGAGATCGACCGCATCCTGCGCCTGCT
The DNA here is from genome assembly GCA_964496295.1 of uncultured Rhodanobacteraceae bacterium. Taxonomy (GTDB): domain Bacteria; phylum Pseudomonadota; class Gammaproteobacteria; order Xanthomonadales; family Rhodanobacteraceae; genus Oleiagrimonas. The sequence goes on from CAZBZD010000020.1 coordinate 16,667, forward strand.
GAAGCTGGAACCGCGCCAGTTGATGCGCCCCACCGAGGCCGAATACGCCGACCTCAACCTGTCCGACAACAGCCTCACGCGCGAACAGTTGATCCGGGCCATGGTCGAGCATCCACGCCTGATCCAGCGCCCGATCGTGCTGGCCAACGGCAAGGCCGCCCTGGGGCGCCCGCCGGAAGCGGTGCTGGACATTCTTTGACGGGACTCGGGACTCGGGA
>CAZBZD010000021.1:0-16827 GCA_964496295.1 uncultured Rhodanobacteraceae bacterium
ACGTGTGGCTGCCCGATTCGATGGAAGGCCCGACGCCGATCTCGGCCCTGATCCATGCCGCGACCATGGTCACGGCCGGCATCTTCATGGTCGCGCGCATGTCGCCGCTGTACGAGATGTCCAGCTCGGCCCTGAGCGTGGTCATGATCATCGGCGCCACCGGCGCGCTGTTCACCGGCCTGATCGGCATCGTGCAGAACGACATCAAGCGCGTGATCGCGTACTCCACGCTGTCGCAGCTGGGCTACATGACCGTTGCGCTGGGCGTGTCGGTGTACGCCGGCGCGGTGTTCCACCTGGTGACGCACGCGTTCTTCAAGGCGCTGCTGTTCCTGGGCGCCGGCTCGGTCATCATCGCCATGCACCACGAGCAGGACATGCGCTACATGGGCGGCCTGCGCAAGTACATGCCGATCACCTGGATCACCATGTGGTGCGGCTCGATCGCGCTGATGGCGGTGCCGTTCACTTCCGGCTTCTTCTCCAAGGACATCATCATCGAGGCCGCCGGCGAGTCGCATCGCTGGGGCGCGGGCTACGCCTATGCCTGCGTGCTGGCCGGCGCCTTCGTGACCGCCGTGTACACCTTCCGCCAGATGTACCTGACCTTCCACGGCAAGGAAAAATTCGAGGTCGTGCACGGTCATGGTCACGACGATCACGGCCACGATCTCAAGCCGGGCCAGTTGCATCACGCGCCCAAGGAATCGCCCTGGGTGGTGACGGTGCCGCTGATCCTGCTGGCGATCCCGTCGCTGGTCATCGGCTACCTCACCATCCAGCCGATGCTGTTCGGCGGCTGGTTCGGCAAGGCCATCCATGTCGATCCGTCCAACGACATCCTCGGCGAGCTGGCGCACCATTTTCACGGCGCCGCGGCGATGGCGCTGCACGGCATCCTCACCGTGCCGTTCGGCCTGGTGGTGCTGGCCTTCGTCATCTGCACGTACATTTACCTCTTCAATCCGGCCATGGCCGATCGCGTGCGCAAGGTGTTCAACCCGGTCTACGTGATCCTCGACCGCAAGTTCTGGGTCGACGAGGTCTATTTCGGCCTGTTCGCGCGCGGCGGCCTCAAGTTCGGCCGCATGCTGTGGAAGGGCGGCGACGGCGCCCTCGTCGACGGTGTCATGGTCGACGGCACCAGCCGCCTGGTCGGACGCATTTCCGCCGGCGTGCGGCGCATGCAGTCGGGCCTGCTCTACCACTACGCGTTCGCCATGATCGTGGGTTTGATCCTGCTGCTTGGCGGATTCTGGTACTTCGGGGGGGTGTGATGATGGGATATGTCATGCGTCATTTGATGGCGGGACCCGGGACCCGGGACCCGGGACCCGTACTTCGGCAACACCAATGCCGGATGGGGAGCGTATTTTTTCGTGGGGGTCTGACGTACCGTGATTCCGGTTTGTTGCGTCTGAGCAGCAAGCTCGCGGGCTTTTCCGGGACCCGGGTCCCGGGTCCCGGGTCCCGCCTCTCATCCCCAACGAACTCATCCAGCAACAGGGATTTCGCATGAACCACTGGCCCATCCTGAGCCTGCTGATCTGGCTGCCGATCGTCGGCGCCGTGCCCGTGCTGCTTGCGGGACGTTCGCGTGCCATGCGCTGGATCGCCCTGGCGTTTTCCGTGGCGACGTTCATCGTCAGCCTGTTCCTGCTGCCGATGTTCCATGCCGACAGCGCGGCCCTGCAGTTGACCGAAATCCACCAGTGGATTCCGTCGCTGGACGTCAATTACGCGTTGGGCGTGGACGGCATCGCCGTGGCCCTGATCCTGCTGACCACCATCGTCGGCCCGCTGGTCATCATCGGCGCCTGGGAAGTCATCCAGGAAAAGGCGCACCAGTACATGGCCTGCATGCTGGTGCTGGAAGGCCTGCTGATCGGCCTGTTCTGCGCCACCGACGCGTTGCTGTTCTACGTGTTCTTCGAGGCCATGCTGATCCCGATGTTCATCCTCATCGGCGTCTGGGGCGGCCCGCGGCGCGTGTATGCGACGCTGAAGTTCTTCATCTACACCTTCCTGGGTTCGATCTGCTTCCTGATCGCACTGCTGTACCTGCATCACCGCGCCGGCACGTTCGACATGGCCGCGCTGGCCGCCTTCCCGCTGTCGGCGACCGAGCAGGCCTGGCTGTTCTTCGCCTTCCTGATCGCCTTCGCCATCAAGGTGCCGATGGTGCCGGTGCACACCTGGCTGCCGGACGCGCACGTGGAGGCGCCGACCGGCGGTTCGGTGTGGCTGGCGGCGGTGATGCTGAAGGTCGGTACCTACGGCTTCCTGCGCTTCTCGCTGCCGATCGTGCCGGATGCCTCGCATCGTTTCGTGTGGCTGATGATCGTGCTCAGCCTGATCCCGGTCGTCTACATCGGCTACGTGGCGCTGGTGCAGAAGGACATGAAGAAGCTGGTGGCGTATTCGTCCATCGCGCACATGGCCTTCGCCACGCTGGGCATCTTCATCGCCTTCATCCTGGTGCGCGAACTGGGCAATACCGATGCCGCCGAGCTGGGCATGCAGGGCGCACTGGTGGTGATGATCTCGCACGGTTTCGTCTCCGGCGCCATGTTCTCGTGCATCGGCGTGATGTACGACCGCCTGCACACGCGCGAAATCAGTGCCTATGGCGGGCTGGTCAAGGTGATGCCGTGGTTTGCCATCTTCATGGTGCTGTTCGCCATGGCCAACTGCGGCCTGCCGGGCACCAGCGGCTTCGTCGGCGAGTTCATGGTGATCCTGGCCAGCTTCAGCACCAACCCGTGGATCGCGCTGGTCGCGGCCTTCACGCTGGTCATCGGCGCGGCCTACACGCTGTACCTGATCAAGCGCATCATCTGGGGCGACGTCACCAGCGACAAGGTCGCCGCCATGAAGGACATCAACATGCGCGAGACCATCGTGCTGACGGTATTCGCGCTGTTCGTGCTGGCCATCGGCATCTGGCCGGAACCACTGATCCACCTGATGGGTGCGTCGGTATCGCACCTGGTCGATCAACTGGCCGTTACCAAGGTTTGAGGAGCATCGCATGCTGAGCTGGAACGACATTCTTGTGCTGCTGCCGGAAATCTACCTGGTGGTGGCGGTGTGCGTGCTGTTGCTTCTCGATGCCTGGCTGAAGCCGGAGCAGCGCGACATCACGCACTGGCTGGCCATCGGCATCACCATCGTGACCGGTATCCTGGTCATCATGGGGCAGCCGGACGGCACGGTGACCGCCTTCGGCGGCATGTTCGTGCGCGACGGCGCGGCCGAGATCATCAAGGTCTTCGGCCTGCTGGTGGTCGTGCTGATCTTCATCTTCTCGCGGCCGTACCTGCGCGAGCGCGACCTGCACATCGGCGAGTTCTACTCGCTGATGCTGTTTGCCGTGCTGGGCCTGATGCTGCTGGCTTCGGCCGGCAACCTGGTCGTGGTCTACCTGGGCCTGGAAATGCTGGCGCTGGCCTCGTACACGCTGGTGGCCATCAACCGCGATTCGCCGCTGTCCTCGGAAGCGGCGATCAAGTACTTCGTGCTGAGCGCGCTGGCCTCGGGCATGCTGCTGTACGGCATGTCCATGGTCTACGGCGCCACCGGCACGCTGGACCTGGCGCAACTGGCGGCTGCCTCGCAGCACGTCGCCATGCCCAACCTGCTGCGCTTCGGCCTGATCTTCCTGATCGTCGGCGTGGCCTTCGAGCTGGGCGCGGCACCGTTCCACATGTGGCTGCCGGACGTTTACGACGGCGCACCCACGGCCATCACCACGATGATCGCCTCGATATCCAAGCTGGCCGCCTTCGGCCTGGCCTACCGCCTGCTGTCGGCGTTCGCGCCGGACGGCCTGCTGACCGACCAGTGGCAACTGATGCTGGCGGTGCTGGCGGCCTTGTCGATGGTCATCGGCAACCTGGTCGCCATCGTGCAGAGCAACATCAAGCGCATGCTGGGTTATTCCACCATCGCGCACATGGGTTTCCTGCTGATGGGCTTCGTCAACGCCGGCCCGGAAGGCTATGCCGCGGCGCTGTTCTATGCCGTGTGCTACGCGCTGATGTCCACCGCCGCCTTCGGCGTGCTGCTGGCGTTGTCGCGCAAGGGCTTCGAGTGCGACCGGATCAGCGACCTCAAGGGTTTGAACAAGCGTTCGCCGTGGATGGCCTGCCTGATGATGCTGGCCATGTTCTCGCTGGCCGGCGTGCCGCCGCTGTGGGGTTTCATGGCCAAGTGGTACGTGCTGCAGGCCGCCATCGACGCCAACATGCTGTGGCTGGCCATCGTCGGCATCGTGATGGCGATCATCGGCCTGTACTACTACCTCAACGTGGTCAAGGTCATGTACTTCGACGAGCCGGAAGAGGGCGTGGAACTGGCGCCGCAGCGCGACGGCCTGCTGCGCTGGACGCTGTCGCTGAACGGCCTGGCGCTGCTGGTCATGATCGTGTTCTCCGGCGTGCTGCTGGACTGGTGCCGGCAGGCTTTCGTCGGCTGACATCCATTCCCGTTGTGCAGGAGCCAGCAGGGCCGGCTCCTGCACACCTGCGGGGAATCTCGAAAAAACCGCGCCGGGATGACGACAGAAAAACATTTCCCGCAGTTCGGGTCGGCTTCATCAACCCGGCAGGATGTCGGGTCATGACCCGACCTGCGGTTCTTGCCGATACATTGAGGTTTTTCGAGGTCGCTTACGTGCGGGGCGCCCGCATGTCCGACGGCGTCATGCCGTAGCGCTTGCGAAAAGCGCGGTTGAACCACGACAGATTGTTGAAGCCCGCATCGTAGGCAATGGCGCTGATGCTGCGCGCGGCGAAGCGCGGGCTGCGCAAGGCGTGGCGTACGTGCTCCAGCCTCTGTTCCAGCACGTAGGCGGAAAAGCTGCCGCCGTCGCGCTCGAACAACTTCTGCACATACACGGGCGAGATGCCGTGCCGTGACGCCAACGCGGGCAGGTGCAATGGTTGCCCGGTCCGGATGCGCCGCAGGATATCCTGTTTCAACCGGTTCAGCCGCGCGGCCGGCACGCTGCGCTGGTTTGCCAGATCCGCGGCATCGCCCGCGCCGCCCACGCTCAGCAGCACCAGGTCGCTGACATGGTCGGCCGCGCGCTGGCCGAGTTCCGGCGTCAACGGTGCGGTCGCCGATTCGATGCCGGTCAGGTACGACAACAGCAGGTGCATGGCCTGGTGGTCGCAAACCACCGGCTTGCGCAGCAGCTTGCCCACATCCAGCCGTGCATGTGCGAAGGCCGCGCGCGGCAGCATCAACGCCAGGCTTTCGCGCAGTTGCCCGGGTACGTTGCTGGCTATTGCCGATTCGCCCGATACCGTTGCCCAACCTTCGCCGGGTCGTACCAGGAAATCCGCATGCTGCTGGCGGACGCGGTAACCGCCATCCAGCGTGATCGTCAGCATCAGCACGTCTTCGGTGTCGGCAGCGACGTGGCGCGCGGTGCGCCGATACAGCACGTCGCGGTTGACTCCGTGCGTGATGAACACGCCGGGCAGGGCGATGGCGTGCCCGGCCATGTACAGCGGCGCCTCGTCACCGGCTGGCATCACCTCGCACGGAAACGCCGTGTCGCCGAACGAGGCGTTGAGCACGTCCAGCCGTTCGCGCGCGGGCACGTCGTCGCTGCAGAACCAGCGCCAGGGTGACACGTTTCCCAGATCCGGAGCCTTGCCCACGCCTTTTCCCCCTTGGTGCGCGCGGCAACGACCGCGTCGCTACCGCTCCGGACCATTATGCCTCAGTACCAGCCACGGTACACCTCAGTGCAAGCGTGGCTGGACCGGCCTTTCCATACTGGATGCAGGTTCGGACAAGTACTCGGGGACAGGCATCATGAACATGCGCAGGAACGTGCTGGCAGCGGCGTTGTTGGTGGCGATGGGAACGAGTGCACCGGCATGGGCGGGCAACACGTGTGCATTGCTTGATGTCGCAGGTGTCACTACTGGCAGCGGTGATAGCTCGGCCCTGCTCGGCGGCACCGATTCCATTGCCTGTGGAACTGAAAATCAGGCCAGCAAAAGCGACACGTTCGCGTTTGGAGGTTTCAACAAGGTCGATGGTGCCAACGGCAATGCCTTCGGCTTGCGCAATCATGTCAATGATGATTATGGCAATGCCTTTGGCTCGTTCAATTATGCCAATGGTTATCACGGCAATGTCTTCGGCTCGTTCAGTTACGCCAATGGTTATTACAGCAATGCCTTCGGCTTGTTCAATCATGCCGACGGTGCTTACAGCAATGCCTTTGGCTGGCGCAATGATGCCAATGGCGGTTTCAGCAGTGCTTTCGGTGCGGACTCGTCAACGGGTCCGGAGGCGGACTATTCCATTGCTTTCGGCGCCGGCGATTTTTTTAATCCACTGAATCGCGGGGCCACAGTGGCCGCCAACGTCACCAGCGCCATCGCCATCGGTCACACCGCACATGTCGGCGCCGATGACGGCGTGGCGATGGGCCACGACACCGTGGTAAATGCAGGCGCCGTTGGCGCGGTGGCGCTGGGCTCCGGTGCTGTTGCCACCGAAGCCGGCACGCTCTCGGTGGGCCACGCCGCCACCGACATCGATCCCGCCACGAATGCCGCCTACGGCAGCGCCTTGAACCGTCGCATCGTCAACGTGGCGGCTGGTGCCGCCGATACCGATGCCGTCAATGTCGGGCAGATGCAGACCTACGTGGCATCGCAGGTGGGCAGTGCGTCGCCGTGGTTTGTTGGCACGGGCGACCCTTCCATCACCGATGGCAGTGATTATCCAACCGCAAGCGGTGAGCACGCTCTTGCTGCAGGTGCGGACAGCAAGGCGACTGGAGAGAGCAGCAGTGCGGTGGGATACGGAAATACAGCCGCGCTTGTGAATAATTCGGGATGCAGTGCATGCACGAGCTGGGGGAACAGCGCTTTCGGTACCTCGAACCAGGCGAGCGGCACCAACTACAGCAACGCTTTCGGAAGCATGAACGTGGCCAGTTTCGACCACAGCGATGCGTTTGGCTCCGACAATACGGCAAGTGGCCACATGAGTGGTGCATTCGGCATTGCCAACACGGCCAGCATTGATTACGGCAGTGCATTCGGGTACCACAATACGGCCAGTGCCCATGGCGGTAGCGCGTTCGGCAACGGCAACATGGCGAACGGCTCGCTCAGAAGCTCCGCATTCGGATATGCCAATGTGGCCAGTGCCGTCAACAGCAGCGCGTTCGGCAACAGCAATCTGGCCAGCGGGAATGGCAGCAGTGCTTTCGGTTATTACAGCCAGGCGACGGGTCAGGGCGGTACCGCGTTCGGCGGGTGGAATGATTTGAATGGCGATGGAACGGTCGATCCGGCCACCGACGTAGATGGCGACGGCACGCCCGACAACAGCGAAGTTGCCAATGCCAGCGGTGCCCATGCCACAGCCGTTGGCACGGCGGTCTTGGCTTCGGGCGATAACAGCAGCGCGTTCGGCTATGCCAATACGGCCAGGAACGCCAGCAGCAGTGCCTTCGGTGTCGCCAATACGGCCAGCGGTTTGGCCAGCAGTGCGTTCGGCGCCGTCAACAGGGCCGTTGGGGATGACAGCAGCGCGTTTGGCAGAGGCAACATGGCTACTGGCAGAAGCAGTAGTGCGTTTGGCTTCGAGAACATGGCGAGAGGCAGTAACAGCAGTGCCTTCGGGGCTTACTCACAAGTGGGTGCAGGGGCCGATTATTCCATCGCGTTCGGGGCAGGCAACGTGCTCCAGCCCGACTCCGGTGCGAACGTTGCCGACAACGTCACCGGCGCCATCGCCATCGGCCACACCGTCAACGTCAATGCCGACGACGGTATCGCCATGGGCCATGGCGCCACGGTTGCCGTCGACGCCACCGGTGCGGTGGCGCTGGGCTCCGGCTCGATCGCCGCTGAGGAAAACACCGTTTCCTTGGGCGCCTCCAGTCAGGCCATTGGCACCGGCGGCACCGCCACCGGTTCGTCCAGCGAGGCCGGCAGGCGTTCCAGCGCCTATGGCATTGGCAGCCAGGCCCTGGGCGACCGGGCGACGGCCGTGGGCGCTTACGCGCGTGCCTGCGTGTGGAGTGGGGAGGTCGACGATGGCAAGTGCGAAAGCCCGCAGAACGATGCCCGGAACGGCCTCAACGCCGTGGCCCTGGGCAACAATGCGGTGGCCGGCGACGCCTACGCCACCGCGCTGGGCAGCTTCAGCCGGGCTCTGGCCACCCAGGCCACGGCCATCGGCGAATATGCCGTAGCCCGGGGTGCGGCCTCCACGGCCGTGGGCCAGGGCAGCGTGGTCGGTGTCGATGGCACCAACAGTGTGGCGCTGGGCCATGCTTCGGTCGCCAACGCCGAAGACACGGTATCGGTGGGCCATGCCAAGACGGATGTCGATCGGGACGGCAAGCAGTTCGGCGAGGATCTCAACCGCCGCATTACCCATGTGGCGAAGGGCGAGGATGGCAACGATGCCGTCAATCTCGATCAGATGCGGACATACGTGGAAGACCACAGCTTGACGTGGTTCGCGGACAACGAGAAATCGCCCGCCGATGCGAATAACCCGCTACCCATCGCTACTGGCGATTATGCCCTTGCCGCCGGTGCCGGTGCCAAGGCCGACGGCAACTACAGTAGCGCGTTCGGTTATCACAACACGGCGAGTGGTGAGCTGAGCGCGGCAGTGGGCTACAAAAATAGTGCCGGCAACGATTACAGCAGTGCATTCGGCCTCAAAAACGAAGCCAGCGGTGAATGGGGCAGTGCGATCGGCTACGAGAACAAGGCAACGAATTCCGACAGCAGTGCATTCGGTGCCAGCAATACGGCAAGCGGCGATGCCAGCAGTGCGTTCGGCTGGGCGAACGATGCAGAAGGTACGAACAGCAGTGCGGTGGGTTCGGGCAATACGGCCAGCGGCACTGCCAGCAGTGCCATGGGCGGGGGCAACGAGGCCACTGGTAACCGCAGCGTGGCATTCGGTTATGGCAACAGGGCGAATGGTGACAAAAGCAGCGTGTTCGGCAACTGGTCGAGAACGGGCAAAGGCGCGACGAACTCCCTTGCCTTGGGTGCGGGACTCCCGACCTTGGGCGGTCCGCACGGGGGAGCCTGGGTGGCCGCCAATGTCACCAGCGCCGTCGCCATCGGATATACCGTCGACGTCAACGCCGACGATGGTGTGGCGATCGGCCACGCCGCGCAGGTGCAGTCCGGCGCCACCGGCGCCGTGGCGTTGGGTTCCGGCTCGGTGGCGGATACTGCCGACACCATTTCCGTAGGCGCCAGCGGAGCCGAGCGTCGTATTGTCAACGTGGCCGATCCAACCGGCCCGCATGATGCGGCTACCAAGGAATATGTGGATACGCAGGTGATCAATGCTGGCGGCTCGCCCCTGGCGGTGGTCTATGACGATGCCGCCAGGACGGCCATCACTCTGGCCGGCACCGGCGGCACGGCCATCCACAACGTGGCGGCGGGCATCGCCGGCACCGATGCGGTCAACGTACAGCAGATGCAGAACTACGTGGCTGCCAACGGTGGCGGCGGTTCGCCCTGGTTCGTGGGCAGTGGGGTGCCCAACGCTGTCGACAGTCCGAGTGCCACCGGTAGATATGCCTTGGCAGCTGGTGGCTATAGTGAGGCCAGTGGCAATGTCAGCAACGTGTTCGGCTATGCCAGCAAGGCCAGCGGCGATTACAGCAGTGCTGTTGGTTCATTCAGTACGGCCAGTGGCGATTACGGCAACGTATTTGGTTTTGGAAGCAAGGCCAGCGGCAATTACAGCAGCGCCATGGGCACATACAGCACGGTCAGTGGCGATTACGGCAGCGCATTTGGTTATGGAAGCAAGGCCAGCGGCATGTACAGCAGTGCCGTGGGTTCATCCAGCACGGCCAGCGGTGATTACAGCGGTGTATTTGGCTATGCCAATACGGCCAATGGAAAATACAGCAATGCCATTGGTGCCTACAACACGGCCGATGGCTGGAACAGTAATGCGTTCGGAGCCAGCAACAAGGCCAACGCCCTTGATGGCAATGCGTTTGGTTATGCCAATACGGTCAATGGCGACACCAGCAACGCGTTTGGTGCTTACAATCTGGCCGGAGGCAAGTTCAGCAATGTATTTGGGATTTACTCGCGGATAGGCACGGGAGCGGATTATTCCATCGCGTTTGGTACCGGCGATCCAAATCAATTCAATTCCGGTGCGATCGTTGCCGACAACGTCACCAGTGCCATCGCCATCGGCCATACAGTCAACGTCAATGCCGACGATGGCATCGCCATCGGGCATAACGCGACGGTGAATGCCTCCGGTGCGGTGGCGATCGGCTCCGGCTCGATGGCGGACGCCGCGAACACCTTTTCCGTGGGCAGCAGTGCGATGCAGCGTCGCATTGTCCACGTGGCGGCCGGCACCGCAGCGACCGATGCGGTCAACAAGAGCCAACTGGATACCGTGGATGCGCGTGTCGACCAGGTGAATCAGCAGGTGACGGCCAACACCACGGCGATCACCGACAACACCAAGGTGATTACCACCAACGCCACGGCGATCACCGGCAATACCAAGGCGATTGCCGCCAACGCCACGGCGATCACCGGCAACACCAAGGCGATTGCCACCAACGCCAATGCGATCACCGGCAACACCAAGGCGATTGCCACCAACGCCAATGCGATCACCGACAATACCAAGGCGATTGCCACCAACACTACGGTGATTACCGGCAACACCCAGGCAATCACCAGCAACACCAAAGTGATCGCCAATAATACGAAAGCGATCACCAGCAATACCACGGCAATCAACCAGTTGCAGCAGGATACCGCGTCACTGGGCTACTTCGCCGTGGACGGCAAGGGCGACGGCAGCGATGCGGCCAGCGTGAAGGCCGGCGGCCACGGCGTGGCGATCGGTTCGAGCGCGCATGCCGGTGGTGACCACGGTACCGCCATCGGCGGCGACAGCTATGCCGCCGGCCCCGGCGATACGGCGCTGGGCGGCAACGCCCGAGTGCATGCCGACGGCAGCACCGCGGTGGGTGCCAATACCCGCGTGGCCAAGGCTGCCACCAACGCGGTGGCGGTCGGCGAAAGCGCGACCGTCGAGGTGGCCTCGGGCACGGCCGTGGGCCAGGGCGCGAGCGTGACGGCCGCGCATGCCGTGGCCCTGGGCCAGGGTTCGGTGGCTGATCAGGCCGATACGGTGTCGGTGGGAAGTGCCGGCCATGAGCGGCGTGTGGTGAACGTGGCGAAGGGCCAGGCGGCGACCGATGCGGTCAACAAGGGCCAGCTGGATGCGGCGACCGCGCAGGCCGTGGAAATCGCCAAAAAATACGCCCGGACCGGCGATGCGCAGACGCTGCGCCAGGCCAATGCCTACACCGACCAGCAGATCCAGGCCGCCCTGGGCGGCGATATGGCCACGTTCCGCCGCAACGTGGATGACCGTTTCCACCGGGTGAACCGGCGCGTGGACCGCCTGAACGCGATGCGTTCGGCGGCGACGCAGATGGCCATCAACGCGGCCGGCGCGCGGGGCAACGGCCGGCTGGCGGTGGGGGTGGGCTTTTCCAGTGGCGAATCGGCGTTGTCGGTGGGCTACGGCGCGCCGCTGGGCAAGCGCTTCCATGTCAGCTTCGGCGCCACCGCGAGCAGTTCGGAAACCTCGGCCGGCGTCGGTTTCGGCGTGGACCTGTAAGCGCGCCCTGCAAGTTCCGGTTGTTTTTACGCGTGCCGGCCGGGACTCATGCGCCGGCCCACGCCATCGACGGGAAGGCGGGGCGGAGCCTGGGCAGGCCGAACGGAACGGTGGCCGGGTCGGTCGGGGCCGATCCCGCGGCCGGGTCGATGCCGTAGCGGGATTTCAGGAAGCCCGCGATCCGGGAGCCGCGCAGTTGCCGCGGCTCGAAGGCGAAGCGGTACGCGAACGCGCTGGCGGGAATCGGGTTGTCGCACGCGTCGGCGAGCCCCCGCGGCAGGCTGTCTTTCGCCAGTTGTTCGCGCAGGCGCAGGCGCAGGCCGACCACCGGGTGGTTGCGCACCACGGGGTAGCTTGTCGGCGGCGCGAATTCCTCGAAACCGTAGCAGCGCACGTAGAAGCGGGCATGCCGCGGATGCACGCCGATGACGATGTCGGTCAGGCCGGTATGCAGGCCGTAGTGGATGGCCCAGCGCATCATGTTGAACAGCGCGCCGACGCCGCGCGAGGCATTGCGGCGGCGATCGGCCAGCATGCCCACCTCGAGCAGGCGGCGTCCCTGGCGTCGCAGCCCGTCCAGCTGGCGCGCATAGACGCTTTCCAGCGCGAGCCCCGCGGGGCCGTCGTGGAACAGGGTCATCGTGTAGCCGACGTTCGATTCGCCCGGTCCCCATATCACGCTGGCCTGCCGCCCCACGGCCGTGGGCACGGCATGGATGCCGAACGGGTTTTCGTCGATCAGTCCCATCCGCGAATAGCGGTCGTAGACCAGCCGCCAGGCCGATTCCACCTGTTCCAGGCTGGTCGCGCACGCGCACGACGGTTCGCCGGCATGCATGGACGGGCGCGCGGGGCGGGGGGTGATGTCGACAACTTTCTCGGGCATTTCGGTGGTTCTTGCTGGTTTCGTGCTTCGGACGCCGCTCGGCGACGGGCTTGTTTCGAGGCGAGCCGCTCCCTTGGCCATGCCGGTGACGATTCCTGCCGCGGGGACCACTGCATGCGACTGCTTGCAAGCCGGCGGTACCGGTCAGGCGAGAAGTGATGCGGGCCGTGGTCGAAGGCGTGACGTCACGCCTTCGATCGCTCTCGTGTGGCGCGGGCGGGGCCGCGCGCGGGGTGCCTGGAGGGCAGGTGATTGCGTGGCTGCCGGTTCCGCCCGGCCGCGATGTCGCTGCCCGGCCCGGACGGCGGGCGGTCGGAAACTTTCGCGGCGGAAAAACGGAATCCGGTCAGAGATGCCGTGTGCGATATCCATCCCCCTGGCCGCTCGAGAACGACCAGCGTTTGACTGAAGGAGGCTTACCCCTGGATTGCCTTGTGCGGCTTGTATGGCATGACATCATGAATTATAGGTGATGAACGTGTGGCCAACGGGGTGATTGTGTGAGCTGCGTCCCAATACATCGGGTTGCCGGCGTCTCGCGGGGTGCCCGTGGCCGTCTTCGGCGCGTGTTCCGCCGCATCGTGGTGGTGGGCTTCGCCCGCGCGTATAGTGCCGGCATGGACCGCGGCGCATGCAAACCGTGGATCCGGTCCCGAACCGGGACTTCTCCGACTCATGTGGACAGGTGCGGGCCGTGAACCGGCAGACCCAAGCAGGCATCCTGCGCGCGGGCATCGCCGCGCCCTCGGCGGACAATTCGCAGCCGTGGCATTTTGCCTGGCACGGCGACGACCTGGACCTGCACATCGACGCGCGGCGCAGCGGCAGCGTCTCCGACACCCGCCACGTCCTCAGCGACCTGGCCGCCGGTGCGTGCCTGGAAAACATGCTCATTCGTGGCCGTGCGCTCGGTTGCGCGGCGGACGTCGAGACTTTTCCGGCGCCGGAGGACGAACTGCGGGTCGCGCGCATCCGCTGGCGTCGCGGCCCCGGGTGCGACGCGTCCGAGCCGCTGTCCGATGCCATCGAGCGGCGTCATACCGACCGCCGTTTCCCCTGGCGCGGCCCGGTCGATGCCGAAGTGCGGGAGCGCCTGGATGCCCGGGCCCGGCAGGTTCCCGGGCCGCGGCTCTGGTGGCCCGGAACGTCGCGGGAGAAAAAAGCCGCGCTGGGCATCATCCGCCGTGCCGAGACGCTGCGTTTCCGGAGCCCGGTGTTGCATGCGGAGCTGTTTTCGAGCATCCGCTTTTCCGCCGGCTGGCAGGCCGTCGTCGGGGAAGGGCTGGCCCCGGCCACGCTGGCCGTCGAGCCGCCGTTGCGCCCGGTTTTCCGGATGCTGCGTCGGCCCGCGGTGATGGGTTCGTTCAACCGGCTGGGCGCGGCGTCGATGCTGGGCTGGCGCTCGGCCTGGCTGCCGGTCCGGCTGTCGCCGGGCCTCTGCCTGGTGGTCGTTCCGTCCACGGCGCGCTCCGACGTGCTCGCCGCCGGTCGTGCCCTGCAGCGCGTCTGGCTCGAAGCCACCCTGCTCGGGCTGTCGGTGCAACCGTATGCGGCGGCAGGCGTGCTCGGCCTGGGCTTCGTGCCCGTCGAACCGGCTTTCCGGCGGGCCGTCTCGCGGCTGGGCTCGGCGATGAACGAACTGTGCGCGCCGGGGCACGGGCTGGTGTTCCTGCGCCTCGGTCGTGCGCGATCGGCCGTGCGCGACCGCAGCGGACGCCGGGCCCCGGAAAGTTTCGGCGCTTTCGACGGGGAAGCCCGGCCGGAAGAGTCGCCAGGGATCTAGCAGGTGGCGCAAAGGGAGCGGTCGTTTGCGCCTCGTGTCGAAATCCCTTACACCCTGCGACAGCTGCCGCTCTTTCTGAAATTTCCAAGAGAAAACAGCTTGTTGCAGTTGTATTTTTCGATACAGGGTGAACCATTCGCGGGAAAACGACGACGACCACGGACCGGGAAAGCACGGGTCCGGTCCGGTTGCGACGCCCTGCGGGGCAGGTTGTCGGGATACCTTACGGAATGGTGGCGAATCCGACGGCGGTGCACATGAAAATCAATTGAAAACAACATGTTGCATGCATGGCACGCTGCTTGCTTCCATCACGGCGAGGGCATGACACTTGCGTGCCAATCCCCTATCCCGGTTATCCGAATTGGTTGATGAGGAGAAGATCATGTTGATGAAGAAATGCATCGGAGCCACCCTCGCATGCGCGCTGGCACTGTGTGCATGGAGCGGGACGGCACTGGCGACACCCGTGAACATCGGTGGTGTCATGTTCGATACCGATAGTCCGTTGGACCTGAAGATCCAGGCACTCAACTATCGTGAAACGAGCCTTGCCAATCCCCCGAATGCCGGTGACACGGTGATGGGTTACGGGCAGATCGGTTCGATAAACGGGAAGCTTGACTCCGAATTCTGCGGCAGCAATTGCGACCTCACCTTCACGTTCGAATTCACGTTCGGATCCATCGACCCCACCGCGTCCAACATGCTCGTGTTCAGCGCAGGCACGATCAATTTTTACGTGGGCGCGGATGGCAGTTTCAATGAACTCGATCCCACCACGGCCGGTGTGGGCCCGTTGTGGCTCAGCCTGAGTGGTCATGCTGCTCCGCAGCTTCCTTTTACCAACCTTGGCGTGGTCTACAGCACGGTCCAGGGTCCGATCGGCGCGCCTACGGCCGGCTCCACCGGATTCGGACTGTTTGACGTGACCGGAGGCATGGCAGCGAGCCATACCGATACCAACACCGTTGATGACGGTATCGGTGGATGGGCGGACTTTTCGCTGGCTTCGTCCTTCTACACCGATCCCGCGGGCATATGCACGGGCAACACCTGCTATCCGATCACGGGTACGGGTACCTTGCTTGGCGACTCGGTGGTTCCCGAGCCGGGCGCGCTCGGCCTGCTGGGCCTGGGCCTGGTCATGACGGGGTTCTTCATCCGTCGTCGCCGCAGGGAAGCCTGAGAAGCTTCTCCTGAACCGGCATTCCGCATGCGGTTCGACAATCCATGGCGCCGCTTTCCGGAGCGGCGCCATTTTTCCATGTCCCGCTTTCGCTGAACGGAGGATACCGGGCCGCTTGCGGCAACGCCGCGATCGGCAGTACAAGGGCCTTGCCGGTTCAGGCATGGGGGCGATCCGTTCCACGTCGTACTTGCCGCTCGCAGGTGTTCCATGATGTCCGATGCACCGGCCACGCATGAGCCGTTCGACCACGCCACGGCATTCAGCCGCACGATCGGCTGGATCACCCGGGCCGAGCAGGCCACGCTGCGCTCCAGGCGCGTGGCGATCGCCGGGCTTGGCGGCGTCGGCGGCAGCCACCTGCTGACCCTGACCCGGCTCGGCATCCAGGCGTTCAATCTGGCCGATCTCGATCGTTTCGGCATCGAAAACTTCAACCGGCAGGCCGGGGCATTCCGGTCCACCGTGGGCCAGCCCAAGGTCGACGTCGTGTCGCGGATGGCGCGCGACATCAACCCCGACCTGGACATCAACAAGTTCCCCGACGGCGTCACCTTCGACAACATGGAGCGGTTCCTGGAGGGAGTGGACCTGTACGTCGACGGCCTGGACTTTTTCGTGCTCGACATCCGCGCCCGGCTGTTTGCCATGTGCGCCGAGCGCGGCATTCCGGCGATCACCGCGGCCCCGCTGGGCATGGGGGCCGCGACGCTGGCATTTCTGCCCGGCGGCATGACCTTCGAGGAATATTTCCGGCTGGAAGGGCAGCCGGCCGACGAGCGGCAGTTGCGTTTCATGGTCGGGCTGGCGCCGGCCGTGCTCCACCAGGGTTACCTGGTCGATCCGTCGGCGGTGGACCTGGCACACCAGCGCGGGCCGTCGACGCCCATGGCCTGCGAGATCTGCGCCGGGATAGCCGGTACCCAGGCATTGAAGATCCTGCTCGGCAGGGGCAAGGTGCTCGCGGCGCCCCGCGGCCTGCATTTCGATGCCTACCGCAACAAGCTCGTGCGCACGTGGCGGCCGGGCGGCAACGGCCATCCGCTGCAGCGGCTGCTGCTGTCGGTGGCGCGCCGCCGTTTCATGCGCCAGTAGAGCGCTGCCCGCCATGGAAAGCCGGTGCGTGCGCAGGGGACCGGTGTGATGAACGGACGGCAAACGGGAAGGGCGCGCGGATTCGCCCGCGACGGCATCTTCGTGTTGCTTATCCGCCGGTCCCCTCATACAATGTGCGTTCTCCCGGTGCGGGGTGGAGCAGTCTGGCAGCTCATCGGGCTCATA
>CAZBZD010000022.1:0-16200 GCA_964496295.1 uncultured Rhodanobacteraceae bacterium
GCCGCGCCGGAATGACGGAATGCGTGTTCATGCTTCCCCGGTCCCCGGTCCCGAGCCCCGCCACTCACCCGAACCGTCCCGTGATGTAATCCTCGGTCTGCTTCCGGTCCGGCGTGGTGAACAGCTTTTCGGTATCGCCGAACTCCACCAGCTCGCCCATGTACATGAAGGCGGTGCGGTCGGAAATGCGCGCGGCCTGCTGCATGTTGTGGGTGACGATGACGATGGTGAACTCGCGCTTGAGTTCCTCGATCAACTGCTCGATGCGGCCGGTGGCGACGGGGTCGAGCGCCGAAGTGGGTTCGTCCAGCAGCAGCACCTGCGGTTTCAGGGCGATGGCGCGGGCGATGCACAGGCGTTGCTGCTGGCCGCCGGAAAGCCCCAGCGCGCTGGCCTTGAGCTTGTCCTTGACCTCGTTCCACAGCGCCGCCTGGCGCAGGGCCCGTTCCACGCGCACGTCCATGTCCGCGCGATTCAGGCGTTCGTGGTGGCGGATGCCCCAGGCGACGTTCTCGTGGATGGTCATGGGAAACGGCACCGGCTTCTGGAACACCATGCCGATCCGGCCGCGCAGGCGGTTCAGCGAGTAGCGCGGGTCGAGGATGTTCTCGCCGTCGAGAAGGATTTCCCCGCTGGCGCGCTGGCCGGGGTAGATCGCGTAGATGCGGTTGAAGATGCGCAGCAGCGTCGACTTGCCGCAGCCGGAGGGGCCGATGATGGCGGTGACCTCGCGCCCGGGGATGTCCATGTCGATGCCGCGCAGGGCCCTGAAGTCGCGGTAGAAGAAATCCAGGCCGCGTACCCGGAGGCGCGCGGACGCGGCGTCGGTGGCCGGCTCGATGCAGGTGGCGAGGTTATTCATGGGGCAGGCTCTTGCGGGAGAACAGGGCGCGTGCCAGCAGCGACAGGGCCAGCACGAACAGGGCGATCAGCAGGGCGCCGGCCCAGGCGATGGCGTGCAGCCCGGGGTCGGGGGCCATGGTGTATTGGTAGATCGTGCCCGGCACGCTGGCCATCTTGTCCAGCGGACCGAAGGCCATGAAGTTGTTGCCGAAGGCGGTGAACAGCAGCGGCGCGGTCTCGCCGGCCAGGCGCGCCAGGGCCAGCAGCACGCCGGTGACGATGCCGGGGCCGGCCGCGCGCATCAGCATCTGCAGGGTCAGCTTCCATTGCGGGATGCCCAGCGACAGGGCCGCTTCGCGCAGGGTGCCGGGGACCAGTTGCAGCATCTCGTCGGTGTTGCGCACGATCACCGGCAGGCCGATCAGCGCCAGCGCCACCGCGCCGGCGAAGGCGGAAAAGGTGGTCGCGCCGTGGCTCAGCGAAGTCATCGGCAACACCACGACGACGTACACGAACAGGCCCAGCACGATCGAGGGTGCCGACAGCAGGATGTCGTTGAGAAAGCGGATCGCCACGCCCAGGCGCGAGCGCGCGGCGTACTCGGCCAGCCAGATGCCGGCCAGCACGCCGACCGGCGCGCACATCGCGATGGCCATCAGGTCCATGAGCAGGCTGCCGACGATCGCGTTGGCCAGGCCGCCGTCGGGACCGTGCGCGGTGATGCGGGTGAAAAGCGGCACGTCGATGGCCCCGAGTCCGTGGCTGACGGTCACCCACAGGATCCAGACCAGAAAGCCCAGGCCGAACAGCGTGGCCGTGCAGCCCAGGACCAGGGCGGCCGCGTTGCGGATGCGGCGGCGCGCGTACAGCGTCATGCCTTGCCCTCCCGGCGTTCCATGGAGCGCAGCATCAGCCGCGCGGCGAGGAGCACGAAGAAGGTCACCACGAACAGCAGGAAGCCCAGCGCCATCAGCGCCGAACGGTGCAGGCCGACGGCCTCGTTGAATTCGTTGGCGATGGCCGAGGAAATCGAGGTGCCGGGCATCAGCAGCGAAGCGTGGATGTCGAAGCTGTTGCCGAGCACGAAGGTGACCGCCATGGTCTCGCCCAGCGCGCGACCCAGGCCCAGGAAGATGCCGCCGACCACGGCCTGGCGCGTGCACGGCAGCACGATGTGCCAGACCACCTCCCAGGTGGTCGAGCCCAGCGCGTAGGCCGATTCCTTCAGGCGCCCGGGGACGGCGCGGAACACCTCGCGCATGACCGCGGCGATGAACGGGATGATCATGATCGACAGCACGATGCCGGCGGTCAGCGTGCCCAGCCCCAGCGGCGGGCCGGAGAAGAGCGCGCCGACCAGCGGCCACGAGCCGAGGTGGTCGTCGAGCCACGGTTCGACGTGTCCGGCCATGAAGGGCACGAACACGAACAGGCCCCACATGCCGTAGATGATCGAGGGAATGCCGGCCAGCAGTTCGATGGCCGTGCCGACGGGGCCGCGCAGCCAGCGCGGCGCGATTTCGGTGAGGAACAGCGCGATGCCGAAGCTGACCGGCACGGCGATGACGATGGCGATGAGCGAGGTCGCCAGCGTGCCGTAGATCGGCGCCCAGGCTCCGTAACGGTTCTGCACCGGGTTCCAGTCCGCGCTGGCGAGAAACTCCAGCCCGTGGCCGAACAGCACCTCGCGGCCGCCCCACGCCGTGGCCAGCGCGGCCCCCAGCAGGGTCGCCAGCACCAGCAGGGCGCAGCCCCGTACCGTGCGCCGGAACCAGCGGTCGTGGCGGGCGTCGCGGCGATGCGGGTGGTCGACGATGTCGACGATGCAGTCAAGCGAGGCGGACATGGCTTTTCAGGGGTGGCGAAGAAGGTTTTCGTCGTGGCGGCACAAGCCGGGATCCGGGGGGTCGCGATGTTCCGTGCAGGACGGGCACTGCCCGCCCTGCACGAGCCCCGGGTTCCGAGTCCCGGAACCCGTCATCAACCCTCGAACTGCGTGCTCCAGTAAGCCTCGATCCGCTTCACCAGCGAGTCCGGCAGCGGCACGTAGTCCAGGGCTTCGGCTTGCTTCCGGCCGTGTTCCAGCGACCACTCGAAGAAGTCCAGCGCGGTGTCGGAACGTTCCTCGTTCCGCGCCTGCTTGTACATGATCACCCAGGTGGTGGCGGTGATCGGCCAGGCGCCGGCGCCGGCGGCGTTGGTCATGATGAGGTTGAAGTTTTCGGCATGCGCCCAGTCCGCGGTCGCGGCGGCGGCCTGGAAGCTGGCGCTGTCCGGGCTCACCACCTTGCCCGCGGCATTTTTCATGCGCGCCCAGGCGATGTGGTTGGTCAGCGCGTAGGCGTATTCGACGTAGCCGATGGAGCCGTCGAGCTGCTTGACGTAGGCCGCCACGCCCTCGTTGCCCTTGCCGCCGATGCCGGCGGGCCAGTCGACCGCGGTGCCTTCGCCCACGCCGGATTTCCAGGCCGGGCTGACCTTGGACAGGTAGTTGGTGAAGTTGAAACTGGTACCGGAGCCGTCCGAGCGGTGCACCACCTGGATGCGTTCGTCGGGCAGCTCCACGCCGGGGTTGAGCGCGGCCAGGGCCGGGTCGTTCCAGCGCGTGATCCTGCCCAGGAAGATGCGCGCCAGCACGGGCCCGTCCAGGACCAGCTCGCCGGCCTCGATGCCCTCGACGTGGATCACCGGCACGATGCCGCCGATGACGATGGGGAATTGTCCCAGGCCGTGCTTTTCCAGGTCCTGTTCCGACAGCGGCTTGTCCGAGGCGCCGAAGTCGACCGTGCCGGCCTTGATCTGGGCGATGCCGCCGCCCGAGCCGATGGACTGGTAGTTGACGCGGTTGCCGGTTTTGGCAGCATAGGTGGCCGACCACTTCGACAACACCGGATACACGAAGCTCGAACCGGCGCCGGTGACGTCGGTGGCGAACGCGCCCGCCGACAACGAGCAGGCCAGGGCGGCGACGATGAGGCGGGACTTCAGGTGCTTGATCACGATGGCTCCTCGAATCGGATGACGAACGGGTTTCGTTCGGGCACCTTTGTAGGCCGGACATGTTGCAGGTTCATGAGCGCGACATGGCAGTTTCGTGACAGTTGCGCGACACTGCGCGCATCTTCCGATGTCATGTTTTCGTCATGTTTCCGGCATGCGCCTGTCATGTACGCGGGTGATGGTGTCCGCGTCGCCGTATCCGTTACGGCGGCCCCCGTTCATCACCAGGAGTGCTTTTCATGTATCGCAGACACATTGCCGCCAGCCTTGCCGTCGCGCTGGGACTGGGTTGCGCCACGGCCCACGCCGCGCCCGGCGACACCGAGGTGTCGGGCAAGATGTATGTCGATTTCACGCACATCGACCAGACCGACAGCGACACCGGCAAGACCGACGCCTCGGGCCTGGGGCTGGACGTGAAACGGTTCTACTTCGGCGTCGACCACCAGCTCGACGACACCTGGTCGCTGCACCTGACCACCGATTTCAATTACGTCGGCAACGACGGCGAGACCAACCTGTACGTCAAGAAGGCCTACGTGCAGGGCGACTTTTCCGACGCCGCCGTGCTGCGCATCGGCTCGGCGGGCACGCCCTGGATCGGGCTGGTCGAGGACTACTACGGTTTCCGCTACGTCGAGAAGACGCTGGTCGATCGTCTCAAGTACGGCAATTCGGCCGACTGGGGCCTGCACCTGGGCGGCAAGCTGGGCGCGGGCGAGCGCTTCAACTACGCGGTTTCGGTGGTCAACGGCGCCGGCTACAAGCACGCCACGCGCGGCAAGGGCGTGGACGTTGCCGCCCGCGTCGGATTCGCGCCGATGGACGGCATGATCGTCGCCCTGGGCGGCTACAGCGGCAAGCGCGGCAAGGAAACGCAGAGCGTGCCGGCCGAGCACACCGCCACCCGCGCCGACCTGATGGTGGCCTGGGCACGCGACGGCTGGCGGCTGGGCGGGGAATACTTCCGCGCCAGCAACTGGAACACCGTGCTCGACCCGGTGTCCGACAGGTCCTCGGGCTGGTCGGTCTGGGGCGGCGTGGAGGTGTCCGAATCCGTCACGCTGTTCGCGCGCTACGACCGCGCCGATCTCAGCCGGGACATCGACCCCGCGGCCACGGACACCTATTACCACGCCGGCGTGCAGTTCCGGGTCACCGACGGATTCAAGCTGGCCGCCGTCTACAAGCACGACAAGCGCGAGCGCAGTACGGACATGCCGCTGCCGCCACACGTGGCCGACGTGCGCACCAGCGAGATCGGCGTGTGGGGTGAGGTCGAATTCTGACCACACGGCCTTCCACCCGTCAACGGGGAAGATGCAACAAACCTGTACTGCAGGAGCCAGCCCCGCCGGCTCCTGCAAGAAGCTCTCGACTCTCGATGATCGGCGGTGCCCACAAGGGGTGACCGCGCAAGCTACACTCCCCGCAGGCAGGAGACCGGTTCCGGTCCGGAGGAGTGAGCAATGGCGATCGAGTGGTACGACTTGTGCGGTTACGTCGGCGTGTTGCTGGTGGTGCTGGCGTTCCTGTTCCTGCAGGTGCAGTGGCTGAACGGGAACGGCTGGACCTACCAGCTGATGAACGCGCTGGGCGCGATCGGATTGATGCTCTCGCTGGCGTTCGGAAACTTCAACCTGCCGGCGTTCCTGATGGAACTGGCATGGGCGCTGATCGCCATCTACGGCATGATCTTCAGCCAGCGCCTGCGGCGCAGGCAGCCGCGCGGCGAAACCGACGCGTAGGGCGGGTGCTGCCCGCCGCCATCGAACGCCTGGCCGGGCTCAGCCGCCCAGCAATGCCGGCGGCAGGGTTTCCCTGGCAATGTCCACCATGGCCCGGACCTGGTGGTGGTTGCCGGCCACCAGGTGCCCCGAGGCGGGCAGGCCGTCGCGGCCGGCCAGGTCGGTGAAGGTGCCGCCGGCCTCGCGCACCAGCAGGCAGCCGGCGGCCATGTCCCAGGGCTTGAGGCCGAATTCGAAATAGCCGTCGAAACGCCCGGCCGCGGTGTAGGCCAGGTCCAGCGCGGCCGAGCCGGTGCGGCGCAGGTCCTCGGCCCTGGCCAGCAGCTTGCGGGTCATGTCCAGCTGCACGTCGAGATGTTCGCGCTGGCGAAACGGAAAGCCGGTGGCCAGCATCGCGCCGTCCAGCGCCTCGCGCTTGCCGACGCGGATGCGGCGGTCGTTGAGGAACGCGCCGTCGCCCTTGCTGGCGGTGAACAGTTCGTCGCGGCGCGGGTCGTAGACCACGCCGTAGACCGGCTCGCCGCGGTCGAGCATGGCGATCGACACGCTGAAATGCGGAATGCCGCGCAGGTAGTTGTGGGTGCCGTCGAGCGGGTCGATCACCCAGGTCAGCGGGTTGTTGCCCGCCGCGCCCGATTCCTCGGCCAGGATGGCGTGGCGCGGATAGGCGCGCTTGAGCTCGCGGACGATGGTTTCCTCGGCCATGCGGTCGACCTCGGTGGCGAAGTCGAGATGGTGCTTTTCCACGACCTGGATGCTGTCCAGGCGGTTCATGTAGCGCAGGATCACGTTGCCTGCGGCGCGCGCGGCGCGTACCGCGACGTTGACGGCGGGTCTGGGCATGGCGTTGGCTTCGCAAAGAACGGGGCGGAAATCCGCAGGCGCGTAGTGTAGCAAACGGCCGCCGGCGTGCATGCGGCATACTGCGGGCCTCCCCGCAAACAGGAGTCTTTCGCATGTGTCGATCCAGCCCGTTCCGGTTTTCGCGCCCCGGCTTGCTGCTGCTTGCACTGCTGCTGCCGCTGGCCGCCTGCGCGGGCACGCCCGCGCCGCAGGGCGACGTGCCGGCCCCGCGCATCGTCGGCTACGACACCGTCGGCAAGGGTGAAAGCCGGCCGGATGCGGGCAAGCTCGACGTGCTGATTTTCGCTTTCGCCCATGTCAGGGATGGCCGGGTCGTGCTCGAAGGCGACGCACCCGCGCGGTTGCGCCAGCTGCTGGCGCTGAAGACCGCGCATCCCGAACTGAAGGTGATGGTCTCCGTCGGCGGCTGGGGTGCCGGCGGATTTTCCGAAGCCGCCACCACGGCGGCGGGGCGCAAGCGTTTTGCCGAAAGCGCCGTCCGGCTGCTGGCGACCTGGCATCTCGACGGCCTGGACGTGGACTGGGAATATCCGGGCAGCGCGCTGGCCGGCATCAAGGCGAGCGCGCAGGATCGCGACCATTTCACGGCGCTGGTCCGGACCCTGCGCGCCACGCTGGACGCGGCCGGGAAGGGGCACTATCTGCTGACCATCGCCTCGGCCGACGGCAAGTACCTCGACGGCATCGACCTGGCCGCGGTGGCGCCGTACCTGGACTGGTTCAACGTGATGACCTACGACTTCAACAATTCGCTGACCACGCTGACCGGGCACCACACCGGCCTGCGCGCGTCGGCCGCGGCACCGGAGAGTGCGCGCACCACCTCGCGCGCCGTGCGCCAGTACCTTGCCGCGGGCGTGCCGGCGGACAAGATCGTCATCGGCGCGGCGTTCTACGGGCTGCGCTTCGACGACGTGAAGCCTGTACACGACGGCCTGTACCAGTTGTACGGGCACTTCGGCGGCGCGTTGTCGTGGAAGAAGCTCAAGCACGATTTCATCGGCCGTCGGGGCTTCGTGCGCCACTGGGACGCGCGTGCCCGGGCGCCGTACCTGTGGAATGCCGCCACGCACAGCCTGATCACTTACGACGATCCCGAGTCCCTCGCGGCCAAGGCCGCCTGGGTCAAGGCGCATCATCTGGGCGGGATCATGTTCTGGCAGGCAGGACAGGACGATGACAACCAGTTGCTGGATGCCATCTGGAACGGCCTGCATTGAGGCGGTGGCCGGCACCTTGTCCGGCGGGCAGTGCCCGCCCTACGGTCTGTGGCCCGGCGAACAGTTGCCCGCCCTGCGCGGTTTTGCATGTCGGCACGTATAATGGGCGTTTTACGCAACCGGATTCCAGCATGAGCATCACCGCCACCCTGCACACCTCCCGCGGCCCGATCCATCTGCGCCTGCACGACGACAAGGCGCCGCTGACGGTGGCCAACTTCGTCAACCTGGCGCGCCGCGGCTTTTACGACGGGCTGAATTTCCACCGCGTCATCGCCGATTTCATGATCCAGGGCGGTTGCCCGGAAGGCAGCGGCCGTGGCGGCCCGGGTTACCGTTTCGAAGACGAATTCGATTCGAGCCTGCGCCACGACAAGCCCGGCGTGCTGTCGATGGCCAATGCCGGCCCCGGCACCAACGGCAGCCAGTTCTTCATCACCCATGGCGCCACGCCGTGGCTGGACGGCAAGCACAGCGTGTTCGGCGAAGTGGTCGCCGAGGATGACCGGAAAGTGGTCGACGCCATCGCCCAGGGCGACAGCATCGACAAGGTGACGCTGGAAGGCGACGTCGACGCGTTGCTCGAAAAGCAGGCCGCGCGCGTGGGCGACTGGAACAAGGTGCTCGACGCGCGCGGCTGATCCCCCGGCTCTGCCTGAACACGCAGGGCGGGCACTGCCCGCCATGGAAGCTCCACGCATTCGGCGGGCAGTGCCCGCCCTACGTGGGTTCAGCCGGTTTCGCGGTGGATGCGCGTTTTTGCACTCCAGCGCCCAGTGCCACGATCAACACCACGCACAGGGCGGCTTCGAGCAGTGCCGGCACGCGTTCGGCCGGCACCGTCCAGGCCTCGCTGACGCCGTGGCAGAAATAGAACAGCGCGAGGATGCCGGCCCACAGCAGCGCGCGCACGGGCCGCTTGATGGCCAGCAGCGGCAGCAGCAACGGCACCAGCGCAACGGCGACGGCCAAGGCCGCATCCTGCGCGGGCGGATGCCACCAGCCGTGCCACGCGACCTGCAGCAGCGCCAGCAGCGCCCATGCCGCGAATCCCGTGTGACGCGCGTGGCGGACGCGGGCGGGGACGGGCGCCGCGGTCATGCGCCGGTGCCGAGGCGCAACGTGGTCTCGGCCAGGCGCTTGCCCAGCGCGCGCGCCAACGTGCGTTCGTGTTCGCTGATCGCGTTTTCGCCCTGGGTGCCGGCCACGTGGCTGGCGCCGTACGGCGTGCCGCCACTGCGGGTGGCATTCAACGCCGGCTCGGTGAAGGGGATGCCGACCAGCAGCATGCCGTGGTGCAGCAGCGGCAGCATCATCGACAGCAGGGTCGATTCCTGCCCGCCGTGCATGGTCGCGGTGGAGGTGAACACGGCGGCCGGCTTGCCGGCCAGGGTGCCCGAGGCCCACTCGGCGCTGGTGCCGTCGAGGAAATGTTTCAGCGGCGCGGCCATGTTGCCGAAGCGGGTCGGGCTGCCCAGCGCCAGCGCCGCGCATTCGGCCAGGTCCGAACGGGTGACGTAGGGCGGGCCTTCGCCGGGGTCGGGCGGCTGCGCGACCTCGGTCACCGGCGCCACCGGCGGCACCTGGCGCAGGCGCGCGTGCATGCCGGGAACCTCGCCGATGCCGCGCGCGACCAGGCGTGCCAGCTGGGCCACGTGGCCGTGACGGCTGTAGTAAAGCACCAGGATGTCGTTGCTCATGGATACTCGCTTGCGGCGGGCGGACGGGCAGGTGGGTGCCATGTCATGTGTTCATGCCGTTTGCGCTAGTGTAGCGACTTGTTCGTCCATGCCGCATCGAGACTCCATGGCCCTGCAATTCGATCGTGATCGCGTCCGCGCCTTCGGCAAGTTCGTGTGGCGGCGTTTCGTGGATGACAAGTGCTTCGAGACGGCCGGCGCGCTGTCCTACACCACGTTGTTCGCGATCGTGCCGCTGACGGCGGCGGTGTTCGGCATCCTCAGCGCGTTGCCGTCGTTCGCGGGCCTGGGCGAGCGCTTCCAGCATTTCATCTTCAGCAATTTCGTGCCCACGGCCGGGCGCGCGGTGCAGCATTACCTGCTGCAGTTCGCCGGCAACGCCAGCAAGCTGACCACGATCGGCGTCATCGTGTTCCTGCTTTCGGCGCTGATGATGCTGGCCAGCATCGAGGAGCGTTTCAACCGGATCTGGCGGGTCACGACGCGGCGCTCGACGGTGTCGCGCTTCCTGATGTACTGGGCGGCGCTGACGCTGGGCCCGCTGCTGCTGGTGGCCGGCCTCACGGTGACCTCCTACCTGACCGCGGTGCCGCTGCTCGGGCATGCCGGGGAGCATTGGCAAGTGCTGCGCAGGTTGTGGAGCGTGTTGCCGTTCGCGGTCACGCTGGTGGGCCTGTTCGCGATGTACATGCTGGTGCCCAACCGGCGCGTGCCGTGGCGCTACGGGGCCCTCGGGGCATTGCTCGCGGCGTTGCTGTTCGAGTTCGCCAAATGGGCCTTTGCCGCGTACGTGCGCAGCGTGCCGTCCTACCAGCAGATCTACGGGCAACTGGCGGTGATTCCGATTTTCCTGGTGTGGGTGTACCTGTCCTGGGCCATCGTGCTGCTGGGCGCCTCGATCACCGCCTCGCTGTCGGCTTTCGAGTACCGGCCCAGCGACTGCCACCTGCCCGAGGGCGGGGAATTCCTGGGCCTGATGCATCTCGTCAAGCATCTGGCGCGCATGCAGCGCCACGGGCGCGGCATGAATGGCGAGGCCATGCTGCATTGCGAGCGTTTCATGACCGACGACCTGCTGCAGCGCTACCTCGACGACCTGGAGCGGGCCAGGCTGGTCCGGCGCACGGAGGAGGACCTGTGGGTGATGGTGCGCAACCTCGACGAGGTCGCCCTGGCCACGCTGTACGAACAGGGCCGCTACCGCATGCCGCTGGACGAAAAGGTGCTGGCGTCGCTGGCCGACGGGTTGCCCCCGGCGCTGGTGCAGGCGCTGCAGCGGCTGGCCGGCGGCATGCGTGCGGGCATGCGTGCCTCGCTCGGCGAGATGTTCCTGGCCGACGACCCCGGCCGGGCCGGGCACGGAGGGCCCGCATCGTGAACCGCGTGCGTTTTCTCGTCTCGGGCCGGGTGCAGGGCGTGTTTTTCCGCGCCTCCACGCGCGAGCGCGCGCAGGCGCTGGGGCTGACCGGCCATGCGGTCAATCTGGACGACGGGCGCGTGGAAGTCGTGGCCTGCGGCGACGATGCGGCCATCGAGGCGCTGCACCGCTGGCTGCATCGGGGGCCGCCGTCGGCGCGGGTGCGCGCGGTGGAGCGCGAGCCATTGCCCGCCGTCGACGAGCCGCCGTCGGCATTCATCACCGGATGACGCCTCCCTGCCCGTTCGACATGCCGGAAGAAGCCCGCTTTATTGCGGCCGCCGGTCGCGCGGCAGGTGCCTGACCAGGAATTCCATCTGGTCGGCCAGGATGTTGCGGTTGGACAGGATCAGGTGTTCCACCCAGCTCGGCCGGAAGGGCACGGCCAGCAGCGGCATGTGCGCCTGCTGCGGCGTGCGGTCGGATTTCCTGAGGTTGCAGTGGGTGCATGCCGTGACCACGTTCTCCCATTCGTCGCGGCCGCCACGCGACAGCGGCAGGACGTGGTCGCGGGTCAGCTCGTGGCGGGCGCAGTGGTTGCCGCAGTACAGGCACAGGTACTTGTCGCGGGCGAACAGGGCGGTGTTGGTGAGCGCCGGCGCCGGGTCGAACGACCGCCCGTGGCAGTGGCCGGTGCTGGCCACGATGGGGTGCAGGCGGAGAATCGTCTGCTCGCCGCTGTCGCGGTTGGTGCCGCCGTGCACGGCCAGGCAGGGCTCGCCCAGCGTCCAGGCGATGGCGTCGCGGACGTAGAGGCACACGGCGTCCTGCCAGCTGATCCAGTCCAGGATGCGGCCGGTGGCATCCAGCGACAACACGCGCGTGGAATGGATGTCGTGCAGTGGTGCGATCGGCTCCGGCATGCGGGTCCTCCGGTGGGGCGATGACTTCCTCGTGTTTACACGTCTCCAGATGCTGCCAGCATAGCGAAAATCGGCCGCTGCGCGCAGCACGGCGTCACGGCATCGGCCACGCGGCCCTTACTGAAGGCTGAATGCACTGTTATAGTGTGCGCTTTGCACAACCGACCGCCGGCGTGTCGGGGTACCGGAGGGGTGCTCCACGGTGGCAACGAGGATCAAACAACGTGGCTGAAGTTCTTTTCTACGAGCGTCCGGTACCCCTCAATCGCGAGGAGCACAAGGACCTGCGCATCAAACCCGTCGACAACCTGGCCTTCGCGGCCAAGGTGCATTCGGTGCCCATGACCGTGGCCGAGTTCGGCCCCGCGGCACGCGATTTCCCCATCCTGTTCGGCGGCAACACACTCGAAGAGGCCGGCCCGCTGGCGATGCTCGGCCTCAATCCGTCCGAGAACCTGTTCGTCGACGCCGACGGCCAATGGGAGCCGGGCACCTACATTCCCGCCTTCGTGCGCCGCTACCCGTTCGTGCTGGCGGAAAAGCCCGAGGGTGCCGAGGGCGACGATTTCACCGTGTTCCTGGACGAGGAATTCTCCGGCTTCAACACCGAGGAAGGCGAGCGCCTGTTCAACGAGGACGGCAGCGACACCGACGCGCTGAAGAACGCCGTGCGGTTCCTGGGCGAGTTCCAGGAGCAGGTCAAGCGCACCCGCGCCTTGTCCCGGCGCCTGCGCGAGCTGGACCTGCTGGAAGCGCGCACGGTGCAGATTCCCGACCAGGACGGCAAGAACAACATGGTCATCAACGGCCTGTTCGTCGTCAACGAGGAAAAGCTGCGCAAGCTGGACGAGAAGGTGGCGCACGAGCTGCTGGCCGACGGCAGCCTGGGCTGGATCTATGCCCACCTGCTGTCGCTGTCCAACATCGACCGCCTGAAAATGCGCCTGGACCGCCGCAAGGGCGCCCGGCCCGCCGAGGCCGCGAACGCCTGACGGCCGGCTCGCCGGTCGAGGCTTCAGCCGGGGCGCGGAGTCATCCGCGCCCCGGTTTGTTTTGCCTGTGTCCCGCGCCGCGCAACCCGTCCCCGGGCAGGGCAGGCAGTGCCCGCCCCGGGCGGTTGCGGTTTTCGCATGTCCGTTCGACGGGCCCTGCCGGGCTACAGCGGCTTGGCCAGGCGCAGCAGGTCGACCTCGAAACCGCTTTCGGCGTAGAGCTTGCGCGCACGCTCGTTGCCCGGAAACACGGCCAGCGAAAGCAGGTGGCAGCGGTGCTCGCCGGCCCACTGCTCGGCGTGCCGCATCAGGGCGCGGCCGATGCCGCGGCCTTCCTGCCCGGGCGCCACGGCCAGGTCGGAAATGTGGCAGTTGGTACGGCCGTTGAAGAAATCCTGCACCTTTTTCAGGTGGATGAAGCCCACCGGGCGGCCGCTGTCGCGGTCCTCGGCGATGAACATGAAGCTGCCGGCCGGCTGGTCGCCGAGATGCCGCGCCAGGTCCTCGCGGATGCCGCCGATGCACTCGTTGCGTCGCCGCCACGGCGGCAGCGGAAAATCGGTGAAGCGCGGCACCAGGCCCATGATGAAGTCGTCGTCGCCGGTTTCGGCCAGGCGGATCAGGAAGGCGTTGTCACTCATGACGGTGTTCGGCGGTCGCTGGACGGGTACAAGTTCTACACCGTTGCCGGGCCGGGGGAAAGGGTGGTTCAGCGATAGGTGTCGGGCACGCCGGGCACGGCGGAAAGCCAGTCGTGGCTGTCGACGTCGAAGTCGCGTGGCGAATCGGTGTGCTCGGGAACGGCGCTGGCGGTGCCTTTCAGGGTGTAGGCCAGGGCGCCGGCGCTGCCCTTGCCGGCGATCGCGGCCAGGGCCTTGCGGGCCTCGGCGCCGGGCGTGATGGTCACGTCGGTCACGTCGGCGGACAGGGCCGGGATGTCGAGTTCGAAGCGGGTGTCGATCTGCATCGCCGGCTGGTTGTTGATGAGCATGCTCAGGTGCAGCGCGCGAAAATCCATCGAGCCGTAGCTGTTGTTGAGGATGCGCACCTGCATGTGCCAGCTTCCGTCCGGCTGGACGTGCAATTGCTGGATGCTCAGGGTCGGCGGAAACATGCTCTTGCGCGTCATCCCCGAGCAGGCCGCCAGGGCAAGCAGCAGCAGGGCCGGAATGATCCACGGCAATGGGCGTTTCATGGGCCGTCTCCAAACGTGATGTCCGCAGGGGATTCTAACCTCACGCGGCTTCGCGCGGGTGATTCCCTTGTCGGCGCCGACGCGGCATCATGGGGGTTTCCCACACGAGTCGTCTTCATGCCACGTCGCATCGTTGCCCGTCGTTCGCCCATCCACGGCAACGGCGTCTTCGCCGTCGCCCCGATCGCCCGGGGCGAAACCGTCATCCAGTACAAGGGCCGGTTGATCACGCACGCCCGCGCCGACCGCGAGTACGGCGACGGCGCCGACAGCGGGCACACGTTCCTGTTCACCCTGAACGACAAGTACATCGTGGACGCCAACGTCGGCGGCAACTGGGCGCGCTGGATCAACCACAGCTGCGAACCCAACTGCGAGGCGCTGATCGAGGAGTCGGACGACGGCGATCCGCGCCGCGACAAGGTGCTGATCGAGGCCCTGCGCGACATCGCCCCCGGCGAGGAACTGACCTACAACTACGGCATCGTGCTCGACGTGCCGCACACGCCGCGCATGAAGAAGCTGTGGGCCTGCCGCTGCGGCTCGGCCAAGTGCACCGGCACGCTGCTGCAACCCAAACGGTAGGGCGGGCACCACTCACTCTTCTTCGGTGCGCGGTCGCCAGGCCTCGCAAAGCTTCTTCTGCACGGGGGCCGGCACGGGGTCGTAGTGGCTCATGTCCATGGCGAAACGTCCTTCGCCGCCGGTCAGGGATTTCAATTCGGTCTGGTAGTCGGATATTTCCGCCAGCGGCACCTGGGCGGTGATGACCAGCGAGCCGTCGCGGCGCGCGTCGGTGCCCATGATGCGCGCGCGGCGGCTGGCCAGGCTGCCGGTCACGTCGCCCACGTGCGTCTCGGGGATGCTGATGTCGATGTTGACGATCGGTTCGAGGACCAGCGGCCGGGCCTTGGCGACGGCGTCGAGGAAAGCCTTGCGCCCGGCGGTGACGAAGGCGATTTCCTTGGAATCGACCGGGTGGTGCTTGCCGTCGTGCACGGTCACGCGGATGTCCTGCATGGCGTAGCCGGCGATGGCGCCCGCCTGCATGGCCTGGTGCACGCCTTTCTCCACCGCCGGCAGGAACTGGCCGGGAATGGTGCCGCCCTTGACCGCGTCCACGAATTCGAAACCCTCGCCGCGCGGCAGCGGTTCCACGCGCAGGAACACCTCGCCGAACTGGCCGGCGCCGCCGGTCTGCTTCTTGTGGCGGTGGTGGCCTTCGGCGCGTGCGCTGACGGTTTCGCGGTAGGCGATGTGCGGCAGGTGAGTGTCGACCTCGACGCCGTAGCGTTCCTCCATGCGTTCGAGCGCCACCTTGAGGTGCAATTCGCCGAGGCCGCGCAGCACGGTCTCATTGAGCTCCTTGTGGTGCTCGACGTGCAGGCAGGGGTCTTCCTCGGTCAGCCGTTCCATGGCGTCGGACAGCTTCTGTTCCTGGCCCTTGTGCGCCGGTTCCACGGCCAGGCCGTACATCGGCTGCGGGAAGGCCAGCGGCGCCAGGCCGATGGTGTCCTCGTCGTGGCTGTCGTGCAGCACGGCGTTGAAATGGATGGCGTCGACCTTGGCCACGGCGGCGATGTCGCCGGGACCGGCTTGCTCGATGTCGCGGTGCTCCTTGCCCTGCAGCGCGAACAGGTGGCCGACCTTGAACGGCTTGCGGCCGTCGTCGATGAACAGTTGCGAGTCCTTGCGCACGGTGCCCTGGCAGACGCGGAACACGCCCAGCTTGCCGACGAACGGGTCGTTGATGACCTTGAACACGTTGGCGATGACGTGCTTGCCGGGGTCCGGTTCGGCGACGACCGGCGCGGCGTCCTTGCCGTGGCCGCGCATGAACGGCGGCGGGTTGCGCTCGGTCGGGTCGGGCAGCAGGCGGGCGGCCAGGTCCAGCAGTTCGGGGACGCCGGCGCCGGTGCGCGCGGACACGAAGCAGACCGGCACCAGGTGGCCCTCGCGCAGGCACTGCTCGAAGGCGTCGTGCAGCTCCCGCCGCCCGAGCGACTTCTCGCCCTCGTCGAGGTAATGCTCCATGACGGTTTCGTCGACCTCGACCACC
This sequence comes from uncultured Rhodanobacteraceae bacterium, assembly GCA_964496295.1. Taxonomy (GTDB): domain Bacteria; phylum Pseudomonadota; class Gammaproteobacteria; order Xanthomonadales; family Rhodanobacteraceae; genus Oleiagrimonas. The sequence goes on from CAZBZD010000022.1 coordinate 15,902, forward strand.
TGGTCGAGGATGCGCTGGTGCGCCTCGGCCAGCGAGGAGAAGTCGGCATCGCCCTCGGCGTGGAAAAAGCAGTCCAGCACCTTGCCGCCGTTGTCCGCCGGCAGGTTCACGGGCAGGCATTCGCTGCCGAGCTCCTCGCGCAGGTTTTGCAGCAGGGTCGCCAGGTGGAGGCCCTCGGTGTCGATGCGGTTGACGACGAGCATGCGCGCCAGGCCGCGCTGCCTGGCGTAGTGCATCAGGCGCCGCGTGCCGCGCTCGATGCCGTTGGCGGGGTTGACCACCACGGCCACGGTTTCCAC
>CAZBZD010000023.1:0-16135 GCA_964496295.1 uncultured Rhodanobacteraceae bacterium
GACAGCGAAATGGTCGGCATGTAGAAGATCATGTTGACCAGCATCACCCAGAACATCAGCTCCGGGTTGCCCACGTGCGGCACCAGGAACAGCATCACCGCGCCCAGGATCTGCAACGTGCCGTACAGGCGTTCGGCGCGCACCCACTTGTCGGCGATGATGCCGGTGATCGAGGGCATGAACAGCGAGGCGATGCCCATCGTCGAGAAGATCACGCCGAAGCTGGTGGACGACCAGTGCTGGGTGTGGAACCACCAGCTGCCGATGGTCAGCAGCCACGCTCCCCAGATGTAGTACTGGAGAAAGTTCATGACGATCAGGCGGAATTTCAGCATGGGGCTCCCCGTGGCCGCGGGGAGATCCCGGGCAGATGGTCATGCAGGTTACGGTAAGCGCCGGAAAATCGGCAAGCCGGACGACGGCATGACCTCTGGCTGTTGGCATCCGGGACCGGCCTGGCTACAGTCGAACGGTTCGCGTCATGGCCGGTGAGGGGCCGGTGTGCGGACACTGTCCGGGCGAGTCGCGGCAAGACGTGCCCGATCCACGCGAATTTCCGTAACGGAGGGGTTTCATGAAACATCAAGGCAGATTTGCTCCCCTGGCATGGGGCGTCACGCTCGGCATCGGCCTGCTGGCCGGCGGCGCGTCCCCGGCACTGGCCGCCGGCGCGCCGGCGAGCGCGAGCGCGCGGCAGCAGGACGACGTGCTGCGCGCCACGCTCGACAACGGCTTGCGCGTGGTCATCGTCAAGGACGACCTGGCACCGATGGTGACCACCCAGATCACCTACCTGGCCGGCGGCTACGAGACGCCCGAGGGCTTCCCGGGCACCGCGCATGCGCTGGAACACATGATGTTCCGCAATTCCGAGGGCATGACCGGCGCGCAGCTCAACGAGATGACCGGCAAGATGGGCGCGCGCAACAACGCCTTCACCACCGCCGACGCCACGCAGTATTTCTTCGTCGCGCCGTCGCAGTACACCGACCTGCTGCTGAAGATCGAGTCGATCCGCATGCGCGGCGCGCAGTTGACCGACAAGGACTGGGGCCTGGAGCGCGGCGCCATCGAGCAGGAAGTTTCGCGCGACATTTCCAACCCGGATTTCCTGGCCCTGGTCAAGGCGCGCAAGATCCTGTTCGCCGGCACCGGCTACGCCGAGGACGCGCTGGGATCGCGCCCCACCTTCGACAAGAACAACGGCGCGATCCTGCAGAAGTTCTACGACCGCTGGTACCAGCCCAACAACGCCATCTTCGTGATCGCCGGCGACGTGGACCCGCAGGCGACGCTGGCCAGGGTCAAGCAGCTTTTCGGCGCCATACCCAAGGCCGAACTGCCCGCGCGCGAACCGCTCCAGCTGCAGCCGTTCAAGGCGCAGACCATCCGCAAGACCACCCCCGACGCCACCGGCACGGTGGAATACCTGTACCGCGCGCCGGGCCAGCGCTCGGCCGACTATGCCGCCGTCCAGGTGCTGATGGACGTGATCAACAATGCGCGCAGCAAGGTGTCGGACCTGGCCGCGCAGGGCAAGGTGCTGTCGGCCGGCGCCGGCACGTGGGACTTCGCGCATGCCGGCATCGGCATCATCCGGGCCGGTTTCCCCAAGGGCAGGGACGGCAGCAAGGCCGCCGCCGCGCTGGACGGCGTGATCGGGCAGCTGCTCGAAAACGGCGTCCCGGCCGACCTGGTGGCCGCCGCCAAGCGCCAGGAGCGTGCCAGTTTCGAGTTCGACCGCAACAGTGCCCGCTCCCTGGCCAGCGCGTGGTCGCAGGCGCTGGCCTGGCGTGGCCTGGATTCGCCGCAACAGGCCCTGGAGCAGATCGAAAACGTCGGCGTGGACGACGTCGATCGCGTGCTGCGCAAGTATTTCCAGCCCGACCAGCGCGTCACCGTCGTGCTCACGCCGAGCGCCGACGGCAAGCGGCCCCCGAACAGCCAGGGCTTCGGCGGCACCGAAAAATTCGCCAGCAACGACAAGCTGGACGCGCCGCTGCCCGACTGGGCCAGCAAGCAGCTGGCCAAGCTGCAGATGCCGCACTGGACGCTCGACCCGGTCACGATGAAGCTCGACAACGGCATCACCCTGATCGTGCAACCGACCCACGTGAGCAAGACGGTCATCGTCGCCGGTCGCATCGACAGCAACGAGAATCTGCAGGCGCCCAAGGGACAGGAAGGCGTCGATTCCCTGCTGGATAACCTGTTCGACTACGGCACCGCGAGCCTGGATCGCAAGGCATTCCACAAGGCGCTGGACGAGATCGCCGCCAGCGAATCGGCCGGCAGCAATTTCTTCCTGGCCGTGCCCAGCGTCCATTTCGACCGCGGCATGCAGCTTCTGGCCGACAACGAACTGCATCCTGCGCTGCCGAACAAGGCGTTCGGCATCCAGCAGAAACAGTTGGCGCGCAAACTGGCGGGTCAGCTGCAATCGCCGCGCTACAAGATGATGCGGGCGCTGCGAAAGGGGCTTTACCCCGCCGGTGATCCGGGGCTGCGACAAGCCACGCCGGCCACCGTCGGCAAGCTCACGCTGGCGGACGCGAAGGCCTATTACCGGCAGGTGTATCGCCCTGACATGACCACCATCGTGGTCGTGGGCGACGTCAGCCCGGCGCAGGCCAAGGCCAAGGTCGAGAAATATTTCGGCGCCTGGAAGGCAACCGGATCCAAGCCGGCCGTGGTACCCAAGCCGGTGCCGCTCAATCCGGCCAGCTATGTCGTGGTGCCCAACGCCTACGCCTCGCAGGATCAGGTGCTGATGGCGCAGACCCTCGGGCTGGACATCCACAATCCGGATCGCTATGCCTTGGAGCTGGGCAATCAGGTATTGGGCGGCAATGGATTCGCCTCGCGCCTGATGGTCGACATCCGCGTCAAGCATGGTTATGCGTACGGCGCCGGATCTTGGATGAATTTCAATCGTTCGCGCTCGGTGCTCTTCATCCGCTATGGCAGTGATGCCAGCAAGATAGAGCTGGTCGATGGATTGATCCAGAAAAACCTCAAGGCCATGCGCACCACGCCGGTCAACGCCGACGAACTCGTCAACGCCAAGCAGGCGGTGATCCGTTCGATTCCGCTGGAAGTGTCCAGCGTCGGCAGGATCGCCGGCTCGCTGTTGACATGGAGCTACAAGGGTCTGCCTCTGAACGAGCCGATGGTGGCGGCAAAGCATTGCCTTGACCTGAGCGCCGACGATATCCAGGCGGCATTCAAGAAGTACGTGCATCCAAATCACTTGGTGCAGGTCGTGCAGGGGCCCAAGCCCAAGCAGCACTGACCAGGTATTTTGGGAGTTGCGGCGAGGCCCGATCATGATGATCGGGCCTCGTTCATTCGCGTAGGGCGGGCACTGCCCGCCTTTCGGCGTCATGCAGCTTGTTCGGCGGGCAGTGCCCGCCCTACGGGTTCAAGGCTTTTGCCACGCGGCGTTGCAGTTCGGGCACCAGTTCGGCCTCGAACCACGGGTTGCGACGCAGCCACATCCGGTTGCGCGGGCTGGGGTGCGGCAACGGCAGCAGGCCGTCGTCGATGAATTCGCGCCAGTGCGCCACGGTTTCGGTCAACGTGCGTTGGCGGCGCGCGCCGAGCATGCCCTTGTGCGCATACATGCCGATCACCAGGGTCAGCCGCACCTGCTTCAGGAGCGGCAGCAGGAGCGGGTGCCAGGCCGGGGCGCATTCCGGGCGCGGCGGCAGGTCGCCGCCCTTGCCGGTGCCGGGGAAACAGAATCCCATCGGCACGATGGCGACCTTGCAGGGGTCGTAGAACGTGGCGTCGTCCACGCCCATCCACTGGCGCAGGCGCCGGCCGCTGGGGTCGTTGAAGGGGATTCCGGTTTCATGCACCTTGCGCCCCGGCGCCTGGCTGACGATCAGCACGCGCGAGGACGCCGCGGCCTGCACGACGGGCCGCGGGCCCAGCGGCAGGTGCGCCTCGCAGATGCGGCAGGCGCGAATGTCGGCAAGAACGCGGTCGACGCGGGTGGGCATGACGAATGAGTCGTGCAGCGAAAAAGCCCATTGTAGAGAACCTTGAAAATGATCGCCGGCGATCATCGGGGCGCGTCCCGGTCGTTCGCGCAACCTCCACCGTTCGTGGTGAGGCATCGAACCGTTCGTGGTGAGGTATCGAACCGTTCGTGGTGAGGTATCGAACCGTTCGTGGTGAGGTATCGAACCGTTCGTGGTGAGGTATCGAACCATGAACGGCGCGGCGAACTTGAGGACTGCCCTTCGATACCCCGGGGCGAACGGGTTTCGTGGGAGAAACCTGGATTTTGCGTAATTCGAGGTGCACTCCTGCGCGTCCCTCAAAACGCATCAAATGCCGCCTGCTGCCATTGACAGCATGCTGCATCGTCGTCGCCCTCGAACGTCACCACGTCGAAACGGCAATCGGCATCGGCGTATTGCGGGTGCGCGGCCAGGAAACCGTTGGCGGCGCGGATCAGTCGTTCGCGCTTGCGCGTTGTGACGCTGGCGGCGGCGCCACCGAAGCGGGTGTTGCGGCGGTAGCGCACCTCGACGAACACCAGCGTGTCGCCATCGCGCATGACCAGGTCCAGTTCGCCGAAGCGCGTGCTGAAATTGCGGGCCACCGGCGCCAGCCCGGCGCGTTGCAGGTACCGGCCCGCGCGCCGTTCGAAGGTGTCGCCGATGCGCCGCATCAGTACCCGGTGCCGACGGGCGCGGAAGCGGCGCCTGCCGGAAGCGGCACGCTGCCGGCCGCGGCAGGGGCGGAGGTTGCCGGCGCCGGCGTGCCCGCGCGCGGAGTCGGGCGCAGCACGGGCGTGCCCATTTCCAGGTTGCCGTCCATCGGGCGGGCGATCCCGTGGTCGAAACGCGCCCAGACCGGGACCCGGTGCACGCGCCCGAAATCGTCCACGGACAGGCGCCCGGTGGCACCGGGCAGGTAGGTGCCCGGATGCGCACGCAACCAGTCCAGGTAGGGCAGCAGGGACCAGGCATCCATGCCGAAGGCGAAGAAACGGGCGCTGCCGCCGCGCGCGGTGTCCAGCATGTCGGCCATGGCGGCACGCGGGGGCAGGCCGGACTGGGTGTTGAACAGCCATGGCGCATCGCAGAATTCGATGCCGTCGAGGTCGCCGTCGGCCACCGGGTTGTCCTCGCCGTTGTAGATGCGCGAGGTGGCGAACACCGGCAGCCGGATGCCGGCCAGGCGCAGTTGCGGCATCAGCAGGCGGGCGGTTTCCGCGCGCATGCTGAGAAAGATGCCGCTGGCCGGCCCGCCGGCCTGGCCGAGGGCGTGGATCGCCGAGGAGAAATTCACCTCCGCCGGGTTCAGCGTCACCGTCGCCGCGACCTGGCCGCCCTGGCCCTCGAACTGGGCCCGGAAGGCCCTGGCCGCGCGTTGCGCGGAGGAGTCGCTGGAGGTCATCACCAGGGCCCGCGCCAGTCCCCGCCGGTGCATGTGGCGGGCCACCTGGCGGCCCTCGGCCTCCGGGCGCAGGGCGAACTCGGCCGCCTGCGGCGGTGGCAGCGCGTCGTCGCGGGATCGGTTGAGCGCCAGCACCTCCACCGGCAGCGTCGCCTGGCCGAAGATGGCGCCGACGTTGTCGCGGGTCAGCGGCCCCACCACCTGCGAGGCGCCGTCGGCCACCGCCTGCCGGAAGGCGGCCAGCGTTCCCGCGGTGGTGCCGGACGTGTCGTAGACCTTGACCGGCGGCAGGGCGCGATGGCCCTGGCCGGCCTGGAAATAGGCGGCGAAGAAGCCCTGGCGGACGGCCCGGGCGGCGAGCACCAGGGGCGGCGGGCCGGTCATGGGCAGCAGCAGCGCCACCTTTTCCGGCATCTCGTAGCCTTCGGCCGTGCTGCCGCCGGGCAACACGGTGCCGACCGGTTGCGTGAGCGCGGGAGCCATGCGGGCCACCTGCACGCCCAGCCGGTTCAGGGCGCGGGCCAGCCAGCGCCGCATCGGGTCGGCCGGCGTCAGGGTCTGCGCATGCTGCCGGAGCGCGTCGGCGCCCATGCCGGTGAGCAGCGCCAGGATCCGTTCGCCGTTGTCGCGGCGCGGTTCGGCGCCGAGCAGCGGGCCGAGCTTCACCCGCGCACGTGCCGCCTCCCAGGGTTCGCCGGCGGCGGCGAGCGCGTCCGCGCGCAGTTGCAGCGTGCGCCGCTGCAGGGGCGCGGGCAGGTCGGCGAGCGGCGCATCGGCCAGTTGCAGCGCGCGGGCGTGGTCGCCGCGGGCCAGGGCGATCTCGGCCTCGAGCAGGTCGTAGCGCCGGGCGTCCGTCGCCTGCAGCCGGCCGCGGTCGATCTGGTCCAGCAGCGCGGCGGCCCGCGGCAGCGCGTCGGCTTGGCGCCAGGCTTCGGCGGCGCGCAGGCGGAAATAGTCGTCCGACGAACGGTAGCGCGAGGCCAGGTCGGCGTAGGCATGGGCGGCCTTCGCGTACTGGCCTGCGTCGAGCAGTTGCCGTGCATGCTGCGCCTGCGTCTGCTGCTGCTCCGTCGGCACGCTGACCGTCGTGGCGCAGCCGGCCAGGACCACTGCCAACAGCAACAGGCTTGAAAGGCGGAGTGCTTGCATGCTCGAAAATCCCCGGTGACCATGGGGCCGCGCGTCGCGACGGCCGATTGCGCGATGATAGCCGATCACGTTGCATTGCCCGGAGGCACCATGTCCGCTGTTCAGCCTGGCACCCTGTGGGTGGTGGCCACGCCCATCGGCCACCGCGACGACATCTCGGCGCGCGCCGTCGAGGTGCTCGGCGCCGTGGCATTGGTTGCCGCCGAGGATACCCGCCACACCCGCCCGTTGCTGGCCCGTCACGGCATCGACAAGCCGTTGACCGCGCTGCACGAGCACAACGAGCGCGAGGCGGTGGACAGGCTGGTGGCGCGGCTGGCCGAAGGCGCGGACGTGGCACTGGTTTCCGATGCCGGCACCCCGCTCGTCAGCGACCCCGGCTTTCGCCTGGTGCGTGCCGCGCGTGCGGCGGGGATCCGCGTCAGCCCGGTGCCGGGCGCCTGTGCCGCCATCGCCGCGTTGTCGGTGGCGGGGCTGCCGAGCGACCGTTTCGTGTTCGAGGGGTTCCTGCCGTCCCGGCCGGCGGCGCGGCAGGCGCGGCTGCGCGAGCTGGAAGCCGAGACGCGCACGCTGATCTTCCACGAATCCTCGCATCGCATCGCCGCCAGCCTGGCCGACATGCGCGACGTGTTCGGTGCCGGCCGCGAGGCGGTGCTGGCGCGCGAACTGACCAAGCGGTTCGAGACCGTCATCGGCGAGCCGCTGGACGAACTGGCCGCGCGCGTGGCCGCCGACCCCGACCAGCAGCGCGGCGAATGCGTGGTGCTGGTCGCCGGCCGCGGCGAGGATGCCGATGCGCGGCTGCCCGAAGGCCGCCGCGTGTTCGACATTTTGCGCGGCGAGTTGCCGCCGGCCCGCGCCGCCAAGCTGGCGGCGGCCATCACCGGCGCCCCGCGCAAGGCGTTGTACGGGTGAGTGATGAGGGGCGAGGGCGCTGGTCTGAAGGCCGAGTCCGATACCCACGGACATTCCTCGGCCAACGATTTTCGCGCCCCCGATCCCCTTCGCATTCGAGCTGGGCTCTCGCCCCTCGCCCCGGGCTCCACTACAATGGATCCCGGAGTCGGCCGGACAGTCGCGGCGTGCCTCGTGCATGTCGAGGAAAGTCCGGGCTCCGCAGGGCAGGGTGCCAGGTAACGCCTGGGCAGTGTGAACTGACGGCCAGTGCAACAGAGAGCAGACCGCCGAACGGCATCTTCGGATGTGCGTGGCAAGGGTGAAAGGGTGCGGCAAGAGCGCACCGCGCGCGGGGACAACGCCGCGTGGCACGGTAAACCCCACCCGGAGCAAGACCGAATAGGGGAGCATCGGCGTGGCCCGCGTCGCTCCCGGGTAGGTTGCTTGAGCCCGACGGTGACGTCGGGCCCAGAGGAATGACTGTCGCGCCCTCGGGCGTACAGAACCCGGCTTACAGGCCGGCTCCGTTTGGCTTCGGACCGACCGCGCCTTGTTTTGGGCGCGGTCGGTTTTTTTGAGCCGGGACCCGGGACCCGGGACCGGGGACCCGTGGCGCATCAAGAGCACGGTATTTGCCGGGTTGCGGGCGCGCGAGCTGCAGGGTTTTTGTCCCGATTGCAAAAAGCCGGATTGGCTCGGCCGCTGAGCGAATTTCATCCCGACCTTCCCGAAACCGTGAGCTGCCCATTCTCCAATTCCGTCAGAAACCGAACTCCCGACCGATTTCTGCAGCGGCCGATCCGAAGCCACGTACTTCCTTCTCGCCTTGTCTTGGCCGAAGTGCGGGTCCCGGGTCCCGGGTCCCGACCTTCCCGAAGCCGCGAACCTCTCATTCGCCCAACACCAACCCGAAGCAAAAACTCCACCAATTCAAGGTGCTTGCGCAAGTTCCTTACAAACCACTCTCAAATTCAGCGAAGGTTGCTCTTTGTCATTGATCTGCAAGCAATTTTCGCTTGACAGTCTCAGTGGCTGAGACTATCGTGGCGATCAGTGTTGTTTTGTGGTTTTTTGTGGAGAACCGGGCATCGTGTTCCAGGGCGAAACCGCCATCACCATCGACGCCAAGGGGCGCATGGCCATCCCGACAGCTTATCGGGAGGCCATCGAGCATGCCTGCGGCAATCGCCTGGTGGTGACCTACAACCCGTTCGAACCCGGCTGCCTGTGGTTGTTCCCGCGCGAAGAGTGGGAGCGGGTCAGCGAAAAGGTCAATGCCCTGTCCTCGGTCAAGACCGTGCACCGCAACCTGCAGATGAAGCTGGTCGGCGCCGCGGCGATGGTCGAGCCCGACGGCGCCGCGCGAATACTGCTGCCGGCCAGCCAGCGCAGCGCGGCCGGCATCGAGAAAAAGGCGGTGTTGCTGGGCATGGGCACGAAATTCGAGATATGGAGCGAACAGGCACACCTGGCCAAGATCCGCCAGACCATCGAGGAGGACCAGATCAGCGAGGAAATGGTCGATCTCAAGTTGTAGCACCGGACAAGACGAATCGAGCGGGGTGGCCGCAATGCAAGAAGACAAGTTGCAGCACATCCCGGTGATGTTGGAGGAGGCGCTGGAGGGGCTCGCCGTGCAACCGCGGGGGCGATATCTGGATGGCACATTCGGGCGTGGCGGCCACGCGCGCGCCGTGCTGGACCGGCTCGGTCCGGACGGGCAGTTGCTGCTGATGGACCGCGACCCCGAGGCGATCGCCGCCGCGCAGGCCGCTTTCGCCGGGGACCCGCGGGTGTCGATCCGCCACGGCAGCTTCGCCGACCTGGCCGGGTGGGAAGCCACCGGCGCCGGCCTCGACGGCGTGCTGCTGGACATCGGCGTGTCCTCGCCGCAACTGGACGACGCGGCGCGCGGCTTCAGTTTCATGGCCGATGCGCCGCTGGACATGCGCATGGACCCGACTTCGGGCGAAAGCGCCGCCGATTTCCTGGCCGCGGCCGACGAAAAGGAGATTGCCGACGTGTTGTGGCGTTTCGGCGAGGAGCGTTTCAGCCGGCGCATCGCGCGCGCCATCGTCGAGCGGCGGCAGACGCGGCCGATCCGGCGCACCGGCGAACTGGCCGCGCTGCTGGCGGAGCTGCCGGGCCGCCGCGAGAAGGGCAAGCACCCGGCCACGCGCACGTTCCAGGCCCTGCGCATCCACGTCAACGGCGAACTGTCGGCGCTGGAGCAGGGGCTCGAGGGCGCGCTCGAACGGCTCAAGCCGGGCGGGCGCCTGGTGGTGATCAGTTTTCATTCGCTGGAGGATCGTCTGGTCAAGCAGTTCATCCGCGACGAGTCGGGCCACGTGCGTGCGCAACCGCGGCACCTGCCGCCGGCACCGGCGCGCCCGGCGCGCCTGCGTGCCGTCGGCAAGGCCAGGGCCGGCAAGGCCGAACTGGCGGCCAACCCGCGCGCGCGCTCGGCGGTGCTGCGCGTGGCCGAACGACTGGAGGCGGCGGCATGACCGTGCTGCGCGCCATCATCCTGCTGGGCCTGTTGCTGGCGGTGATCGCCAGCGCCATCGCCGTGGTCTGGGCGCGCCAGGAAAACCGCATGCTGTTCATGCAGTTGACCCGGCTGCAGAACCAGCGCGATCACCTCAACGTGGAATTCGGCCGCCTGGAGCTGGAGCAGGCGACCTGGGCCGATCCGGTGCGCATCGAGGCACTGGCGCGTCACAAGCTGGGCATGGTGTCCCCCGCGCCCGACGACATCCGGTTGATCCGCCCATGAGCATGCGCGGCGGAAACACCCGCATCGATACCCCGCGTCGCAACCGCGGTCCCAGCACGCGCAAGCGCCTGGCGCTGGTGGCGACGCTGCTCGGCCTGGCCTCGGTCGGCCTGGTGGTGCGCGCGGTGGACCTGCAGGTGGTGGACAAGGGTTTCTACCAGCAGCAGGGCGACGAGCGCTTCCTGCGCACGGTGCCGATCCCGGTTTCGCGCGGCACCATTTTCGATCGCAACGGCGTGCCGCTGGCGGTGTCCACGCCGGTGGAATCGCTGTGGGCCAACCCGCACAAGCTGCTCGACCACAGCGACCGCATTCCGCAACTGGCGCGGGCGCTGGGCGTGGATGCGGGCGAACTGAAGCAGCGCCTGGCGCGGCGCGCCGACCGCCAGTTCGTGTACCTGCGCCGGCAGATGAGCCCGGAGGCGGCGCAGGCCGTGCTGGACCTCGAGATCCCGGGCGTCAACGAACAGCGCGAATACCGCCGCTACTATCCGTCCGGCTCGATCACCGCGCACGTGCTCGGGTTCACCAACATCGACGGCAAGGGGCTGGCCGGGCTGGAGCTGGCCTACAACCAGTGGCTGTCGGGCAAGGCCGGCGCCAAGAAGGTGATCCGCGACGGCACCGGGCGCGTGGTGGAGAACGTCGAGCTGGTGCGCCAGGCGCAGCCGGGGCACGACCTCACGCTCAGCATCGACCGCCGCATCCAGTACCTGGCCTGGCGCGAGCTCAAGAACACCATGGAGAAGTACCACGCCGACTCCGCGTCGATGGTGATGATGAACCCGCGCAACGGCGAAGTGCTGGCCATGGTCAACCTGCCCTCGTACAACCCCAACGACCTGGATTCGAGCACCGCCGGCGAGCGCCGCAACCGGGCGGTGACCGACGTGTTCGAGCCCGGTTCCACGGCCAAGGCCTTCACCGTCACCGCCGGGCTCGAAAGCGGCAAGTGGACGCCCACCACCAAGATCCAGACCGCGCCGGGCTGGTACGTCATCAGCGGCCACACCATCCACGACGACGAGAACAACGGCCTGCTCGACGTGACCGGCGTGATCACCCGTTCCAGCAACATCGGCGCGGCCAAGATCGCCCTGAGCCTGGACACGAAGGAGATGTACGACACCTTCCGCGACTTCGGCTTCGGATCCAGCACCGGCAGCGGCTTTCCGGGCGAGTCCTCCGGCATCCTGCCGATCGGGCGCGACTGGCGCACCATCCGCCAGGCCACCATCGGCTACGGCTACGGCTTCAACGTCACGCTGCTGCAACTGGCCCGGGCCTATTCGGCACTGGCCGCCGGCGGCGTGCTGCACCGGCCCAGCTTCGTCAAGGGCGTGGACCACCCGGGCAAGCGCGTGGTCCCCGAGCGCATCGCCGACGAAGTCGACGCCATGCTCAGGACCGTGGTCGAGAATCCCAACGGCACGGCCTACCGCACCGCGCGCATCGCCAACTACAGCGTGGCCGGCAAGACCGGCACTTCGCACCAGGCCAGCGGCGGCGGCTATTCGCAGGACACCTACAACTCGGTGTTCGCGGGCATGGCGCCGGCCAGCGACCCGCGCCTGGTCGGCGTGGTGGTGGTGCGCGGCTCGCAGGGCGCCTACTTCGGCAGCCAGGTGGCCGCGCCGGTGTTCAAGACCGTGATGCAGGGCGCGCTGCGCCTGCTCGACGTGGCGCCGGACAAGGTCGATCCGATGCTCGTGATCGGCGGCAAGCCGCCGGCGGACACGCTGGACACCGCCGGCGGACAGGCCGTGGCCACGGCGGAGGGCGCGCCGTGAGCGCGGCCATGCCCCTGCGCGACCTGCTGGCCGGCGTGGCCGAACCCGCCGCGGCCGGCGACATCGTCGTGTCCGGCCTGCACCTGGATTCGCGCCGCGTGCGCCCCGGCGACGCCTTCGTTGCCCTCGAGGGTGGCACCATGCACGGCATCGAGTTCGCGTCCATGGCGTTCGAGCGCGGGGCGGTGGTTGTTCTGGCTGAATCCGCGGGACCCGGGACCCGGGACCCGGGACCCGCAACCAGCTCCAGCGGTGCATCTGATTCGTCTCCCGTTTCCATCGAAGCCGGGGAGTCCGAAACAACGGCATCGTTGCAAGCATCGGGACCCGGGTCCCGGGTCCCGGGTCCCGTCATCTGGATCGACAACCTGCGCCAGCACCTGGGCGCCATCGCCGCCCGTTTCTTCGGCGACCCGTCGTCGGGCCTGACCGTGATCGGCGTGACCGGCACCAACGGCAAGACCTCGACCGTGCAGATGCTGGCCCGGGCGCTGGAGCTGCTTGGTCATCGCGCGGCCAGCATCGGTACCCTCGGCGCCGGCCTGGTCGGCCGGGTCGAGCCGGGCGAGCGCACCACGCCGGACGTGATCAGCGTGCACGAGCAACTGGCCGTGCTGCGCGACGCCGGCGCCAGCCACGTGGCCATGGAAGTGTCCTCGCACGCGCTCGACCAGCATCGCGTGGACGACGTGGCGTTCGACGTGGCCGTGTTCACCAACCTCACCCGCGATCATCTGGATTACCACGGCAGCATGCAGGCCTACGGCGAGGCCAAGGCCAAGCTGTTCGCGTGGCCGACGCTCGAGGCCGCCGTGCTCAACATCGACGACCCGTTCGGCCGCACGCTGGCCGGGCGCGTGGCCGACGGCGTGCAATGCCTGCTCAGCGGCATCCACGTGGTCGATGCCGACGTGCATGCCGGCAGCGTGCGCGCCACGCCGGACGGCCTGCGTTTCCGCCTGTACACGCCGTGGGGCAAGGCCGACGTGAGCAGCCCGCTGCTGGGCGAGTTCAACGTGTCCAACCTGTTGTCGGTGGTGGCGTGCCTGGGCGCGCTGGGCGAACCCTTCGAGCGCATCGTCGACGTGCTCGGGCGGCTGCAGCCGGTGCCCGGGCGCATGAGCCGCCTCGGCGGCCACGACGACCTGCCGCTGCTGGTGGTCGACTACTCGCACACGCCGGATGCGCTGGAGCAGGCGCTGACCAGCCTGCGCGGGCATTGCGCGGGGCAGCTGGTCTGCGTGTTCGGCTGCGGCGGCGAGCGCGATGCCGGCAAGCGGCCCGAGATGGCCGCCATCGCCGAGCGCCTGGCCGATCGCGTCGTCGTCACCGACGACAACCCGCGTGGCGAGGACGGCGACGCCATCGTCGCCGCGATCATGCGCGGTTTCGCGCATCCCGAGGCGGTGCGCGTGGAACGGGACCGCGCCCGCGCCATCGCCCTGGCGCTCGACGGCGCCGCCGCCGGCGACGTGGTGCTGGTGGCCGGCAAGGGCCACGAAACCTATCAGGAAGTGGCCGGGAAACGGCTGCCGTTCGACGATCTGGCCGTGGCGCGCGCGGCGATGGAGGTGCGGCCATGCTGAACCTCCGGCTGTCCGAAGTGGCACTGTGGACGCGCGGCCAGATGGCCGGCGCGGATCTCGCGGTGCGCGGCGTGGCCACCGATTCGCGTCGCCTCGATGGCGGCGAGCTGTTCGTGGCGCTCAAGGGCGAAAACCACGACGGCCACGACCACGTCGCCGCGGCGGTTGCCGCCGGCGCGGTCGCCGCGCTGGTGTCGCGGCAACTGGACGTGGACGTGCCGCAGGTGGTGGTGGACGACACCCTGGTCGCGCTGGGCGACCTGGCCAGCGCCGTGCGCGCGAAAGGACAGGCGCGGGTAGTCGGCATCACCGGCTCCAACGGCAAGACCACGGTCAAGACGCTGGCCGCGGCGATCCTGTCGCGGCACGGCCGCACGCATTGCAACGCCGGCAACTTCAACAACGAGATCGGCCTGCCGCTGACCCTGCTGGCGATGCCGGAGGACACCGAATACGCGGTGCTGGAAATGGGCGCCGGCAAGCCCGGAGACATCGCCTACCTGGCCGCCATCGCGCGGCCCGACGTGGGCCTGGTCAACACCGTCGCGCCGGCGCACCTGGAGCGCATGGGATCGCTCGAGGGCATCGCCGAAACCAAGGGTGCGATCTACGAGGCCCTGCCGGCCGACGGCGTCGCCGTCGTCAATGCCGATGACGATTTCGCCGGCTATTTCGGTGGCCTGGCCGGGGCGCGCACGGTGCTGCGCTTCGCCCTGGACAAGCCGGCGGAAGTGACGGCCGAGATCGTCTCCGTGGACGCGCACGCATCGCGCATCCGCCTGGTCACGCCGCGCGGCAAGGCTTCCGTGCAGTTGCCGCTGCCGGGACGCCACAACATCGCCAACGCGCTGGCCGCGACGGCGATCGCCTGCGCGCTGGACGTGCCGCTGGCGACCATCGTGGAGGGACTCGAGCACGTCGACCCGGTGGGCGGGCGGCTGGATGCGCACGCGATGCCGGGCGGCTGGACGCTGATCGACGACAGCTACAACGCCAACCCGGCCTCGGTCGCCGCCGCCATCGACACGCTGCTGCTGACGCCGGGCGAGCACTGGCTGGTGCTGGGCGACATGGGCGAGCTGGGTCCGCAGGCGCGCGAACTGCATGCCGGACTGGGCAAGCTGGCGCGCGAGCGCGGCGTCGAGCGCCTGTTCACGGTCGGCCCGCTGGCGCAGGCGGCGGCGGAGAGTTTCGGCGACGGAGCGCGTCATTTCGAGGACCGGGCGACGCTGGCGGCGGCCCTGCGCGAGGCCGTGCATGCCGGCGTCACCTGCCTGGTCAAGGGCTCGCGTGCATCGGCCATGGATCGCGTGGTGGCAGTACTGGACGAAGGAGGCGGACACCATGCTGCTTGAACTGGCGCACTGGCTGGCCCGGTATTTCACGGCGCTGCGGCTGGTCGACTACATCACCTTCCGCACCATCATGAGCACGCTGACGGCGCTGGCCATCGCGTTGCTGGTCGGCCCGCGCACGATCCGCCGCCTGGCCCTGATGAAGGCCGGCCAGGTGGTGCGCGACGACGGCCCGCAGACGCACCTGACCAAGGCCGGCACGCCGACCATGGGCGGCGCGCTGATCCTGGCCTCGATCGCCGTCGCCACGCTGCTGTGGGGCGACCTGCACAACCGCTACGTGTGGGTGGTGCTGGTGGTCACGCTGGCCTTCGGCGGCATCGGCTTCTACGACGACTACCGCAAGCTGGCGCTCAAGGACAGCCGCGGCCTGGCCTCGCGCTGGAAGTACTTCTGGCAGTCGGTGTTCGGCCTGCTGGCCGCGCTGTTCCTGTACTTCACCGCGCAGATCCCGGCCGAGACGGCGCTGTACGTGCCGCTGTTCAAGCACGTGGCGGTCCCGCTGGGGCTGGGCTACGTGGTGCTGGGCTACTTCATCATCGTCGGCTTTTCCAATGCGGTGAACCTCACCGACGGCCTGGACGGCCTGGCGATCATGCCCAGCGTGCTGATCGCCGGCGCGCTGGCCATCTTCGCCTACCTGACCGGCAACGTGGTGTTTTCGCAGTACCTGGGCATCCCGACCATCCCGGGTGCCGGCGAGCTGGCCATTTTCTGCGGCGCGATGGGCGGGGCGGGGCTCGGCTTCCTGTGGTTCAACACGTATCCCGCGCAGGTCTTCATGGGCGACGTCGGCGCGCTCGCCATCGGCGCGGCCCTGGGCTGCATCGCCATGGTGGTGCGCCAGGAAATCGTGCTGCTGATCATGGGCGGGGTATTCGTTGTCGAAACCGCCTCGGTGATGCTGCAGGTGTTCAGCTTCAAGCTGACCGGCAAGCGCATCTTCCGCATGGCGCCCATCCACCACCATTTCGAGCTCAAGGGCTGGCCCGAGCCGCGCGTGATCGTCCGCTTCTGGATCATTTCCGTGGTGCTGGTGCTGGTCGGGCTGGCCACGTTGAAGGTGCGGTGATGATCGCGAATGCATCCAGTTTGGGGGGTTGGACTGGTCGGGACCCGGGACCCGGGACCCGGGACCCGCAATGCTTGGAGGCTGCGGGGTCTTGCCGT
>CAZBZD010000024.1:0-15778 GCA_964496295.1 uncultured Rhodanobacteraceae bacterium
CGTGCAGCTGCGGGCCGTAGCCGGTGCCGCCGTAGATCGGCAGCACGCGGAAGCCACCGATGTGCGCGGCGTAGGTCTGGAAGGCCTCGGCGACCTGGATGGCCAGCTCGCGCGTGGGCGCCAGCACCAGCGCCTGCGGCTTGCCCGGCGCCGGGTCCAGCAGCGACAGGATCGGCAGCGCGAAGGCGGCCGTCTTGCCGGTGCCGGTCTGCGCCTGGCCCAGCACGTCGCGGCCCTCCAGCAGCGGCGGGATGGCGGCGGCCTGGATCGGCGAGGGGGTTTCGTAGCCGACGTCGGCGAGCACGCGCTTGACGGCCGGCGCGAGCGCGAGCGCGGCAAAGCCCGGCGTGGCCGGGCCCGTATCGGGAGCAGGGGAAGACATGGAGAACCTCGGGCAGCGACCGAGGATTCGGCGCCTGTTGACCGCGCATGATAGCACTGCGGGTACGGGCTTGACGGTAGCGGGCGCCCCTCGGTCATCCGGGCCGGCGCCCGCCATACCGGATTTTTCCTAATGGTGAACCATGGTGAACTTGCGGTATACCCCTACGAACTCGGGAGCGGAACCGTTCCGATAATGGAGATATTCGGAAGGCGAGATCCTGTTGTCCTGATTCCAGTCGGCGTAGGTGAATTGCGCACGCAGCATGACCATGTCCCCGGGAATCTCCGAGCGGCTGAGCTGCCCGTCGTGATTGCGGTCGATCCGGTTGAAGTAGTAGACCTTCCGGGCCTGCGGGGTCCCGTAGTCGGCGATGTAGTACGTGGCCTGGCGGGACGTGGTGGTCTGCGGACCTGTCGGGTTGTAGTTGATGGTGGGCGTGGCCGCATGGGCATCCGTGCCGATGAAAGCGAGGGCCATCGCCGCGGCCATCGTCAGGGGTTTGACGTATGACATGACGTATTCCTCTCGAATGCACAGTGATGTGGGACGCGAGGAAGATGTCGCGAAAGCCTGGCAGGCTTGCTCGGGTTGTCAGGACGGACGCAGGCATGATCCTTGCGTACGATCGACGCGAGTCGTCAATGACTTGCGTCAATGGAAACCCTACTCTTGCCTGAATGGAATGGCCAGTGCCGCCTGATCGCCGTCTCACGCACGGGTGAGCGCGGACTTCTCCGCCGACCGCGCCGGGCAGGTGACGGACCGGGCAGACGCCGCTACCATGCGCGTTTTCCACCAACGGCAGGACAGGCATGAAAGCGGCAAAGGATACGGTCGTCACCCTGCATTACGACCTCGCGAGCGGCGGCGAAGCCGTGGAAAGTTCACGCGCGGGCGAGCCGATGCGGGTACTGCTGGGACGCGGGCATCTCATCCAGGGTCTGGAGGAAGCCATCGACGGGCATGACGCGGGCGACACCTTCCGGGTGCAACTGGCCCCGGCGCAGGCCTACGGCGAGCGGCGCGAAAACGCCATCCAGCGCGTGCCCAGGAAATATTTCATCGACGGCAAGAAGCTCAGGCCCGGCATGACCACGGTGTTGACGCTGAAGGAGGGCGGCCAGCGCGCCGTCACCGTGCACAAGGTCGGCATGAGCGTCATCGACGTGGACACCAATCATCCCATGGCCGGCAAGACACTCGATTTCGACATCGAGCTGCTCGACGTGCGCGCGGCGACGCCTGAAGAAATCGAGCATGGCCACGTACACCGGCCGGACACGCCGGCGCATTGAAGACGAGGCCGCCCCGAACCCGCCCCGCCACGTAGGCCGGGTCAAGGAGCGCAGCGACGGACCCGGCGGCAAGCCCCACGCCACCTCGCCCCATCGCGTATCGCCGGTTCCTGCTTCGGTTTGGGCCGGTCTGCGCCGGCCTGTGCTGGTCGCCAGCCCGCTCCTACTCCTCCAGCACCCGCCGCGCAAAGGCGAAGTGCCGGCTCCAGTACGGATTGGTGATGTAGTCCAGGCGCACTTCGCCGCCGCTGTTGGGCGCGTGCACGAAGCGGCCGTTGCCGACGTAGATGGCCACGTGGCTGATGCCACCGCCGCCGGTGCGGAAAAACAGCAGGTCGCCGCTGGCCAGGTCGTGCACGTCGCGGATCCGGGGGGCGTCGAGCTCGGACAT
Source organism: uncultured Rhodanobacteraceae bacterium (assembly GCA_964496295.1). Taxonomy (GTDB): domain Bacteria; phylum Pseudomonadota; class Gammaproteobacteria; order Xanthomonadales; family Rhodanobacteraceae; genus Oleiagrimonas. Next base: position 2,072 of record CAZBZD010000024.1, read on the forward strand.
GGCGTGCGAGGTGCGCGGCAGGGACACGTGCGCGGCCTTGCGATACACGTAATCGACCAGCCCGCTGCAGTCGAACCCCGAACTGGGCGTGTTGCCGCCCCACTGGTAAGGCGTGCCGACCAGGTTGATGGCGTGGAACAGCACGTTGTTGGCTTCGGCGACGATGTCCGGCGGCAGCTTGACCGTGTCCTCGATGGGCGTGCCCGGCGCAGGGACGGACTTGCGCGGCGCGTTGCCGGCGCAAGCGGCCAGCAGCAGCGTGGTCGCCAGTGGCGCGAGCAGGCGGGACGGGTTTCCGGTGCGTGGCCTGGACATGCAACAACCTCGGCGTGTGTCTGCGCCGAGGTTATCAAATCAATGAGTTGCGTGAAAGTGTTTATGTGGCAATTCAATTGCTCGAAGACCCGGCGGATGCTGGCGGATGCAACAGGACGATGGGGGCCTTCGCGTCTTCCCCGGATTCCGTGGGGGTAGTGGAACGGGTCCGCGTCGACTCGCCGTTCCCAGCCGGGCCGGTCTTGTGCGCAGACAGCGCGAATTTGACCGGCACGCGAACCCATTGCTCGATCGGCTTGCCGTTTTTCATGGTGGGCGTGAATGTCCATTTCATGGCCGCGGCGGAGGCTGCCTGGATCAGCGACGGGTAATCCGTGGTGGAGTGCTCCGGGTCGTACGCCACTTTTTCCGCCTTGCCGTGGGCGTCGACCAGCACATTCAGCACGATCGTTCCCTGTGCGTGGTGCTTGATCGCGTCGGGCGGATAACGCGGTGGCTGGCGTGCGGCAAACGCGAGGGTGCGCGCGGTGGTTTCCGCAGCGGCGGTTTTTCCGTCGCCTGCCGGTTCGGCTTCGTCCAGGCTGAACACGACATGCTCGCGGGTCCAGCTCTTCACGGGTTTGCCGTGTCGGGTGGCCGGCTTGAAGCGCCACCCCGCAACCGCCCTGGCCGCGGCCTGGTCAAGGCGGTCAAAGCCCGAGGAGCGCTCGACCTCGACGTCCAGTGGTTTGCCGTCCGTACCCACCTGGATGAGCAATCCCACCTTGCCTTCGGCTTTCTTCTGGATGGCTTCGCGCGGATAGCGGGGAGGATTCAGGGCCCTGCTGGACTGGATGACGTGCGCGGCGGCATCCGTGGTCGTGCTGACCGATGCGTGCGCCTGCGGGGAAAGGTTGCCGTGGCCGGGCAGGGTGGCATGCACGGCCCATGCGGTGCCGGCCAGCAGGATGACCAGGGCGGCATGGCCGAGCGGGCGGTGCAGCAGGCTGCGAGAGTGCTGAATCATCATCAATCGCTCCTTCAGTTGCGGGGCCGAAAACCAGGTATTCAGGACGGGATGCGACGTGCCACCCTGGCAATGATCGACGAGGGTGCGCGCGTAGCGGGCGGCCTCGCCCGGCGTCCGGCGCAGCACGGCGGCGTCGCAGGCCAGTTCCTGGTCGAGCCGGAAGCGCGACAGGGCCCACCATGCCGGCGGGAAGAACCACAACGCGGCCAGCACGATTTCGGCCAGCAGGCTCCACGACGGATCGCGGCGGGCCAGGTGCATGCGTTCGTGAGCCAGCACCTGCGCGCGGTCCGCGGCGTCGAAATCCTGCAGGAAGCCGGCCGGCAGCAGCAGGCGGCTGGGCCAGCCCCAGAGCACGGCCGGGCCTTGTTCGTGCATGCACGCATGCGTCAGCACGCGTTGCGGCACATGGCTGGCGACGGCTTGCGCCAGGGCGGTGGGCAGGGGACGTGCCGCGCGATGGATGCGCAGGTAATGCAGCGACGTGCGCAATCCGACCAGGGCCGCGCCGGCCAGCCAGAGCCAGAACCACGGATGGTCGATGCCGTGCGTGGCGGCCGCTTGCGCCTGCGGCAGCACGAGCAGGTCGGGCAGCACGGCCCGGGTGACATGGCCGAAGGCCGGGGCGGCGGGTTCGGGCAGCAGCGGCATGGCCGCCAGCAGCACGGGCAGCGCCCACAGCGTGAAAGCCGGGCCCGGCCCCGCCAGCCGGCGCGCGGGCCGGCGCAGGGCCAATGCCAGCAGCAACCCGGTGCAGGCGCAAAGGAGCGACAGCGCGAAGGCGTGCATCACTTGTCCTCCCGGGTCGACTGCTCGATGGCATCCACCAGCTTGCGCAATTCGCGGATGTCCTTGTCCGAAAGTTTTTCGTGGCGGCTGAAATGCGCCAGCATCGGCGCGAGACGGCCGTCGAAGGCGCGGTCGAGCAGGCTGCGGCTTTCCTGCATCTGCCATGCCCCGCGTTCGAGCCGCGGCGAGTACAGGTAGCGCCGCCCGTCGCGTTCGGCACCGATGGCGCCCTTGCGCAGCAGGCGGTTGAGCAGGGTCTTGACGGTCTTTTCGTGCCAGTCGGCATGCCGGTTCAGGGCCCGGACGACATCTTCGGCGGTCTGCGGGGCCCGGTCCCAGAGCACCTGCATGACATGGCTTTCGGCTTCGCTGATGCGGATCATGATGAATTACACGTGTAATAACCGCATGTAAAATTACACTTGTAATTGTGACCTGTCAAGCAAAACCCACGGACGCGGGTCGCGGGCTCAGGGAGCGGAGTTGCCCACCAGCGTCAGCTTTGGACGTTCGTGGGCCGGTGCCGTTTCGGCGGGGGCCGTGTCGACCAGCTCGGCTTCGAAGCAATCGGCGCGCTGGCGCGCGGCCGCGGCGAGCAAATCGGGCAGGGCGTTGCCGTCGCGCAGCAGCTGCATGGCCAGCTCGCGTTGCCGCGCATCGAAACGCGGGTCGCGGCAGGCCTCGTCGATCACGCAGGCCAGCACGCCCAGCCAGCCCGAGCCGGGGGCGCGCAAGGCGAGCAGGATTTCCGATGGCGTGGCCTGGGGCATGGACATGATGGCTCCGGTACGGCGTGTGGGTTCCGGGGTAGATGACGGGATGCATGAAAGATGCCAACCCCGTGCGCGCCACGTCACGGTTTGCAATGCCCGGGGCAATCGCCTACGGTGAAAATCCATCGCCGCGATTCATGTGCCATCGGCATGTGCGTGGGCGTTCGTGGCGGCCTGTGCGCATGCACCATCCGTTTGTCCGGGGTGTCATGAGGCCGCATCGCTACCGCATCCGTTTTCCCAGCGACGATCTTGCCGACGTCGAGCAGGGCAAGGCCTGGTTCCACATCGTCGAGGATGGCCGCGAAGAGCGCATCGGCTTTCACGACTATGCGGCCATCTACAAGCACCCCGGCCTGTACGAGCAGCTTTTCTACGACCGGCTGAAGTGCAATTCGCCGCGCAAGCTCGGCAACCTGCTGCGCGAGGTCGTGCTCGGCGGCGGCGGCGACCCGACCCGGCTCCGGGTGCTCGACGTGGGCGCCGGCAACGGCATGGTCGGCGAGCTGCTGGTGGAGCAGGGCGTGGCGCGCGTGGTCGGCGTCGACATCATTCCCGAGGCCGGCGAGGCGTGCTGGCGCGATCGCCCGGGCGCCTACGATGCCTATTACGTGACCGACCTGACCGGCATGGCCCCCGAGGTCCGCTCGGACCTGCTCGACTGGCGCTTCGACGCCATGACCATGGTGGCGGCACTGGGTTTCGGCGACATCCCGGTGCCGGCGTTCGCGGCCGCCTGGAACCTCATCGCCGAGCACGGCTGGGTGGCCTTCAACATCAAGGAAAGCTTTCTCGACAGCACCGACACCAGCGGTTTCTCGCGCCTGATCAAGCGCCTGATCCACAACGACTACCTCAAGCTGCACCACCTGGACCGCTACCGGCACCGGCTGTCCATCGAGGGCCACCAACTGCATTACTACGCCGTGATCGGGCACAAGCGGCGGGAAATCGACGATGCCTGCCTCGCCGAGCTCTGAGCCGGCCTTCACGCTCGACGGGGTGACTCGTGCCTGGGGCGAGGTCCGCGCCGTCGACGACGTCACGCTGGATTTCGCGCGCGGCCGGACCACGGTGCTGATCGGCAGCAGCGGCTCCGGCAAGTCGACCCTGCTGCGGCTGCTGATCGGGCTGGAGTGGCCCGATCGCGGCACCGTGTTCCGCGACGGCGAGCCGCTCCGGCGCGACCGCATGCTGCAACTGCGCCGCCACCTCGGCTACGTGATCCAGGAGGGCGGGCTGTTTCCGCACCTCAGCGTGCACGGCAACCTGGCCCTGCTGGCCCGGCACGTCGGCTGGAAACCGGGCCGCATCCGCGAGCGCGCACGGGAACTGGCGGCGCTCACGCATCTCGACGAAACCTTGCTGGAGCGCTTTCCGGCCGAGCTTTCCGGCGGCCAGCGCCAGCGCGTGGCGCTGATGCGCGCGCTGATGCCGGACCCGGACACGCTGCTGCTGGACGAGCCGCTGGGCGCGCTCGACCCGCTGGTGCGCCACGAGCTGCAGGACCAGTTGCGCGACATCTTCCGGCGCCTGGGCAAGACCGTCATCCTGGTCACCCACGACCTGGCCGAGGCCGCGTTCTTCAGCCGCCGCCTGGTCCTGATGCGCGAAGGCCGCGTGCTCCAGGACGGCAGCCTGGACGATTTCCGGCGCGCGCCGGCCGACGATTTCGTGCGCCGTTTCCTCGACGCGCATCGCGACCTGCCGGGGACGGCGGCATGAAGCGGTTGTGGCTGGCCGGCCTGTTGTGCCTGTGCCCGCTGGTCGCGCAGCCGGCGGGCAAGCCGTCGCAAACCGTGGTCGTCGGCTCCAAGAACTTCACCGAATCGGTGGTGCTGGGCGCCGTCGCCCGCCTGACCGCGGCCGGCGACGGGCTGGTCGCGCAGCACAAGCGCAGCATGGGCGGCACGCGCATCCTGTGGCGTGCGCTGCGCGAGGGCGACATCGACGTGTATGCCGAGTACACCGGCACCCTGACCCACGAGCTGCTCCACGGCGTGCCGCCGGACGCAAGCGTGCAGGTGCTGCGCCGGCGCCTGGAAAAACTCGGCATCGGCATCACCGACCCGCTGGGCTTCAACAACACCTACGCGCTGGGCATGCTTGCCGACCGCGCGCGCGAGCTGCACATCCGCAGCATTTCCGACCTGGCGTCGCATCCCGGTCTGCGCCTGGCCTTCTCCAACGAATTCATGCAGCGCGCCGACGGCTGGCCGGGGCTGAAGGCGGCCTACCACCTGCCGATGCACGCGCGTGGCATGGACCACGCGCTGGCCTACCGCGCGCTGGCGTCCGGCGCCATCGACGTCACCGACCTGTACAGCACCGACGCCGAAATCGCCTATTACCATCTGCGCGTGCTCGAGGACGACAGGCATTACTTTCCGCGCTACGACGCGGTGTACCTGTACCGCCTGGACCTCGCGAAGCGCGCGCCGGGCTTCGTCGCCTCGCTGAACGCGCTGGCCGGGCGGATCAGCGCGGACGACATGCGCGGCATGAACAAGGCGGTCAAGCTCGACGGCAAGAGCGAGGCCGCGGTCGCGGCGGCTTTCCTCGGCGTCGAGACGGGCCATGCCGGCGGGCATTTCCGGGCCAGGTTGTGGCGTTACACCCTGCAGCACCTGGTACTGGTGGGCATTTCCCTGTCGCTGGCGCTGCTGCTGGCGGTGCCGCTGGGCATCCTCGCCGCGCGGCTGCGCGAGCTGGGGCAACTGGTGCTGGGACTGACCGGCATCCTGCAGACGGTGCCGTCGCTGGCCATGTTCGTGTTCATGATCCCACTGTTCGGCATCGGCGCCGAGCCGGCCATCGCGGCCTTGTTCCTGTACAGCCTGCTGCCGATCGTGCGCAACACGCATGCCGGCCTTGCCGGCATCGAGCCGCCGCTGCTGGAGTCGGCGGCGGCGCTGGGCCTGCCCGGGCGCGTGCGCCTGTGGCGGGTGGAGCTGCCGCTGGCGCTGCGCTCGATCCTGGCCGGGGTCAAGATCGCCGCCGTGATCAACGTCGGTACCGCGACGCTGGGTGCGCTGATCGGCGCCGGCGGCTACGGCCAGCCCATCCTCACCGGCATCCGCCTGGACGACGTCGGGTTGATCCTGGAGGGCGCGATTCCGGCGGCGATCCTGGCATTGCTGGTGCAGGGCGTGTTCGAAATCGTCGAGCGCCTGCTGACGCCGCGCGGCCTGCGCCTGCAGGCCCGGGCATAGGCATGGCGTGCCGGCATAGAATGGGCGGATGAACACTCCCCATAGCGATGTGCTGATCCTGGGCGGCGGCGTCATCGGCCTGTCCTGCGCGCTGTACCTGCTCAAGGCCGGTGCCGGCGTGCGCGTGCTGGAGCAGGGCAAGGTCGGCTCGGGCAGTTCGCACGGCAACTGCGGCACGCTCACGCCCAGCCATTGCGAGCCGCTGTGCGCGCCGGGCATGGTCGGCAAGGCCCTGCACTGGATGCTCAAGCGCGACGCGCCGTTGTACGTCAACCCGCGTCCCGACCTGAAACGCCTGCGCTGGCTGCTGGGCTTCGCGCGCCATTGCAACTGGCGCGACTACACCCGCGCCGCCGAGGCGCGCGCCGCGATCCTGCTGCGTTCGCGCGGGCTGATCGAGGAACTGGTGCAAAGCGAGAACCTCGATTGCGAATTCGCCGACGACGGCGTGCTGTTCGTCTATCGCGATCCCGCCGCGCTGGAAGCCGACCGGCATCACGTGGACTACCTGCGCAAGCTGGACATCCCGGTCGAGCCCAAAAGCGCCGCCGAGGTGCTGGCGATGGAGCCGTCGCTGCGCGAGGAAATCGTCGGCGGCATCCACCATCCCGGCGATGCGCGCATTCGTCCGGACCGCTACGTGGACGAACTGGCGCGGCGCGTGCGCGAGCTGGGCGGCATCATCGAGGAAGACACGCGCGTGGAACGCTTTTCCACCGCGCAGGGCGCCATCCGCGAAGTGCGCACCAGGCGCGGCCGCTTCAGTGCCGACCGCATCGTGCTGGCGCTGGGGGCGTGGTCGCCGCGCCTCGCTTCGCGCCTGGGCCTGCACCTGCCGATGCAACCGGGCAAGGGATATTCGATCACCTATTCGCGTCCCGGACATTGCCCGCAAACGCCGCTGGTGCTGCATGAAGTGTCGGTGTGCGTGACCAGCTGGGAATCGGGTTTCCGGCTCGGCAGCACGATGGAATTCTCCGGTTACGACAAGCGCCTCAATCCGGCGCGGCTGGCCGCGCTGGAACGCGGCGCGGCGTTGTACCTGCGCGACCCGACCGGCCCGACGGTGGAGGAAAAGTGGTGGGGCTGGCGCCCCATGAGCGTGGACGAGATTCCCGTCATCGGTCCCAGCACGCGCTGGTCCAACCTGATGCTGGCGACCGGCCACGGCATGATGGGCATGAGCATGTCCGCCGCCACCGGCGAACTGGTCGCGGCCCTGTGCACCGGCCCGGCGCCGACGCTGGACCCCACGCCGTACGCGCCCGCGCGCTTCCGTCTGTAACATGCCGCCGGGTGAACGGCGGCGGCGTGCAGCGGGGCCGGCACCCGGACGAGCGGATAGAATCCGGGCCAGGTGTCAGGACGTGCCTGACCGTCGCCGATCGCCATGACCGAGCCGCCCATGTCCCAACCCCTGATTCTCCTGCACGGCCTGTGGATGCGCGGCATCACGCTGGCGGTGCTGCAGCGTCGCCTGGAAAGCGTCGGCTACCGGGTCGAGACGCTGGATTACCTGAGCGTGGCCACGCCGCTGGAAAACACCCTGGAGTCGTTGCGCCGCCGCATGCGCGCGCATGCCGGGGGCGTGCACGTGGTCGGCCACAGCCTGGGCGGGCTGCTGGCCCTGCTGGCCTGCCGCGGCACGGGCGACCTGCCGCCGGGGCGCATCGTGTGCATGGCCTCGCCGTTGACCGGCAGCGCCATCGCGCGCCAGTTGTCCGGGCACGGCGGGGCGTGGATGCTGGGCCACAGCCGCGAAGTGCTCGAAAACGGCCTCGCGGAGTGGGACGGCTCGCGCGAAGTCGGCATGGTGGCCGGCAACACCAGCGTCGGCATCGGCACCGTGATGGGGCGCGTCGCCGGCGAAAGCGACGGCACCGTGACCGTCGAGGAAACCCGCCTGCCGGGCCTCGCCGACCATTGCGTGATACCGACCAGCCACACCGGCATGCTGCTGTCGCGCGCGGCGGCTTCGCAGGTGGTGGCATTCCTGCGCGAGGGTCGCTTTCGTCACGACCGGGTGCCCGGGTAGACCGGCAGGCCGGAACAGGCACGCCCGCGACCGCGTCAATGCGTGGACGCGGCGGCGGCGGGCGCGGGAAGGTAGGTGACGGCGGGTTGGTATTCAGCGTACTGCGCCAGCAGCGCCTGGAAGCGCGGGTGCTGGCGGATCGGGTCCCAGTCCGGGTCCAGCCACAGCATCACCGGCGAATAAAAGCCGCCGCCGCCGGGCGTGGCCAGCGTTTTGGCCAGCAGCGGCACGGCGAGGTCGGCGCGTCCTGCCCAGCTGTACGCCGAAGCGCCGAATACCCCGAATCTCGGGCCGATCAGGGCATCCGGAACCTTGGCCTGGATGGCCAGCGACTTGCGGATCGCCGCCATGCCTTTCGCCGTGTGTCCGCTGCCGATCTGGTCGAACGCCACCACCATCCACATGTGCGCGGCATGGAGGCCGTGGGACCGGCCCAGCGTGGCCATGTCCCGGGGCAGCGATTGCGTGAACAGCCGCTTGGCCTGTGCCGTGTCCCCCGCACGCAGATGGAGTGTGGCCAGCTGGAACGTCCTGGAAAACCCGGGGGAAAAATTCCCGGACGTGTCGGGAATGCTTTGAATCAGCGCAATTGCCTGCGGAAACTTGCGCTGGAGGTTCAGCAGGCTTGCGCGCGCTCCCTTCAACGCGGGGTCCTCGTCTTGCAACAGCGACAAGGCACGCGGGACATCGCCGGCTCCCAGCACGATGGTTTGCGCGTACGAGCCTTTCGCCAGGATGCTGTCCGGCTTCAGTGCCAGTGCGCGCCGCCACCGGTCCTCCGCCTCGGCGTAGCGGCTCACTGACATGTACGTTTCAGCCAGGTTGACCGTCACGCTGTAGTTGCGCGGATCGAGCGCGGCCGCCTGCGTGAGCGAGGCGATCGCCGCATCGAAGTGGCCCTGGCGGCGCTGGACATAGCCTTGCGCGGCCAGCGCCTCGGCATCGTTGGGACGCAGTGCCAGCGCCGTGTCGAAGGCCTTGAGCGCTTGGTCGTAGTCGCGGTGGCCGCGGTAGGCGTTGTAGCCCAGGGCGAGATGCGCGGCGGGAAGGTCCGGTTGCAGCTTCAGTGCCTGCTCGGCATCGGCCTGCGCCCGTCGCGTGAGTTGCGCGGCACCTTCCTCGCCGGGGGCGCTGCCGAAGGCCAGCAGGCTTTCGGCCATGGACAGCCGCGCGAAGGCCAGCGCGAAGGCCGGATCCTCGGTGACCGCCTGCCGGTACAGCTTGATCGCGGTCTTCAGGTCGGCGTAGCCAAGCGTGACGTCATTGCGGTCCACGTGATACTCCGCGCGCAGAAACGCATCGTAAGCCGCCTTGTCGGTGGTCGGCGCCTTGGCAAGGCCTGCGGCCTGCCGCGGCGAAAGCTCGGCATGCAGGGCCGTCGCAATGTTGCCCGCCACTTCGCCCTCGACGGTGAAGATGTCATCCAGGGTGCGCCGGTAGGTCTCGGCCCAGATGTGCGTGTCGGTCGCGGCGTCGACCAGCTGCACGCTGACCAGTACCTGGTTGCCGGCCTTCTGCACCGAGCCTTCCAGGATCGTCGCCACGCCGAGTTCTTCCGCGACCTGCCTGAGGTTGGCCGGGTGGCTCTGGTACTGCATGGTCGAGGTGCGCGAGATGACCTTGAGGTCGCCGATGTCGGCGAGCCGGGTCAGGATCAGGTTCTGGATGCCGGAGGCGAAGTAGGCATTCTTCTCGTCCGCCGACAGGTTCTCGAAGGGCAGCACCGCGACCGACTTGACGCGAATGGCCGTTGCGGTCGAAGCCGGTGCGTCGGTGGCGACGCGCACGCTGCCCATGCCCTTGTGCCACACCCGCGTGTTGACGAGCAGCAGCGCCACCGCCAGCACCAGCGCGACGATGATCCCGGTATTGAGCTTGCGTCCGATCGCGCGCGTGACGCCGGCGTCGCGCGCCTGGTCCGAATCCAGGGGTACGGTACGACGTACGCCCTCGGGCGTGATCTCGAAGGCCCAGGCGAGGATCAGCGCAATCGGGAACAGGATCACGAGGACGACGATCAGCGCCTTCAGTACCCAGCCGGGGGTGCCGAACGCCGGCAGCACGATGCTCGCCAGTTGCAGCAGCAGCCAGGCCGTGACGACGTAGGCGACCACGATCCGCCACACGTGGCGACGTCTCAGCTCCGCAAAAAAGCCCGCTCCACCCGACATACGGCGTTCTCCCGCCGTGTACGCGCCCCGATCATAGCTCGATCCGGCGCCGGCCGCATGCCTGTCCCGGGCCGGTCGAAGGGGCGGCGCGCCTGCAAGCGGGATAGTGTCGTAAAATCGGTCCCGTCATCCATCATTTGCAACAGGACGAACCATGGGTCGTGGTCCCACCGTCGCCGGGCGCAAGAGCGCCGAAGATGCCAAGCGCGGCAAGATTTTCACCAAGCTGATCCGCGAGATCACCGTGGCCACGCGCCAGGGCGTGCCCGACCCGGACAACAACGGGCGCCTGCGCGCGGCCGTGGACAAGGCGCTGGCCGCCAACATGCCCAAGGACACCATCGAGCGCGCGATCAAGCGCGGCTCCGGTGCCGACGGCGGCGCCGACATGCAGGAAGTGCGCTACGAGGGCTATGGCCCGTCCGGCGTGGCGCTGATCATCGAGTGCTTCACCGACAACCCCAACCGCAGCGTGGCCGACGTGCGCCACCTGCTGGACCGCCACGGCGGCAACCTGGGCACCAGCGGCTCGGTGGCGTTCCAGTTCCAGCGCCTGGGCGAGGTGGCCTTCGAGACCGGCGGCGACGAGGCGGCCGAGGAAAAGGTGCTGGAGGCGGCGCTGGAGGCCGGCGCCGACGACGTGGTCAACGAGAACGGCGAGAGCATCGTGCTGTGCGCGCCGGAAAACTTCGAGGCCGTGCAGCAGGCGCTGACCGACGCCGGCCTGGAATCCCTGCACGCCGGCGTCGGCATGCGCCCGGACAACCGCATCGCGGTGGACGACGAGGAAACCCGCGAAACCCTGCTCGACCTGCTCGACAAGCTGGACGAGCTGGACGACGTGAGCGAGGTGTATCACAACGCCGATTTGCCGGCTGATGCGACATGATTGACGGGACCCGGGACCCGGGACCCGGGACCCGTCGAGACCACCATTCGCGCAAGTGCGGGGGTTTTAGCTTCGCTCGTGTATTCATGCTGGCTTCCAGTGGTACGCCTGCCTTTGTCATGCTCTCTCCGGGATACCCGCGGGAGAGCGTGGAGCTTTCATGCCTGCGCGCATAACTTCCAGGTCTTCGGGTCCCGGGTCCCGGGTCCCGGGTCCCGAAAAGGTCCGGATCATGGGCATCGACCCCGGCAGCCGCTATACCGGCGTCGGCATCATCGACGTGGGCGCGCGCGGCAAGCTTTCGCATGTCTTCCACGCGACCCTGGCCGTCGGCGGCGAGGACAGCTTTCCGCTGCGGCTCAAGCGCATTTATGACGAAGTGTGTGCCATCATCGACACCCACCAGCCGGGCGAATGCGGCATCGAGCGCGTGTTCATGGCGCGCAATGCCGACTCGGCGCTGAAACTGGGTCAGGCGCGTGGCGCGGCCATCTGCGCCGTGGTCAGCCGGGGAGTCCAAGTGCACGAATACGCGGCAACCGAAGTCAAGCAATCCGTGGTCGGCGGCGGCCGTGCCGACAAGGCCCAGGTGCAGCACATGGTCGGCATCCTGCTCGGCCTGGCCGAACCGGTGCAGGCCGATGCCGCCGACGCGCTGGGCATCGCCGTCACCCACGCGCACATGCGCGCGGGTGCCGCGCGCCTCGGCCTGGCGGCGCGCTCGTCCTGGAGAAGGCGCCGATGATCGGCCGTCTGCGTGGCATCTTGCTGTCGCGGCAGCCGCCCTGGCTGCTGGTGGAGGTCGGTGGCGTGGGCTACGAGCTGGAAGCGCCGATGTCCACCATCTACGAGTTGCCGGCGGCGGGGCAGGAGGTGATCCTGCTGACCCATTACGCGGTCAAGGAAGACAGCGCGTCGCTGTACGGTTTCGGCACCGAGGCCGAGCGCACCCTGTTCCGGCAGTTGCTGAAGATCAGCGGCATCGGCGCCAAGATCGCGCTGGCGGTGCTGTCCGGCGCGTCCGCCGACGAGTTCGCGCGCGTGGTGCACGCCGGCGACGTGGCCGCGCTGACGCGCATCCCCGGCATCGGCAAGAAGACCGCCGAACGCATCGTGGTGGAGCTGCGCGACCGCATCGACGCGCCCGGGGCGCTGGCCGCCGGCGACCTGAAGGCCGGCGCCGCGGCGCCGCGCGATGCCCGCGGCGAGGCCGAGGTCGCGCTGCAGCAACTGGGTTACAAGGCAGCCGAGGCCGCGCGCCTGGTCAGGCAGGCCGCCGCCGATGACGACGACGCCGAAACCATCATCCGCAAGTCCCTGCGTGCGGCGCTGGGCGGCTGAATTCCGATCGGAGGACCGACATGAGTGGCGATTCCACCGGCGATGCACCGGCCCCCGCTCCCGCCGGGGAGCAGACCGTCCACGGCGACTACAAGGCCCTGGTGGTCGGCGCCATCGGCGTGGTCTTCGGCGACCTCGGCACCAGCCCGCTGTACACCATGAAGGAGGCCTTCAGCGGCGTGCATGGCATGCCCGTCAACGAGGTCAACGTGCTGGGCATGGTGTCGCTGGTCACCTGGACACTGGTGATGGTGGTGGCGGTCAAGTACGTCAGCTTCATCATGCGCGCCGACAACCGCGGCGAGGGCGGCATCATGGCGATGATGGCGCTGGCCCAGCGCGCCTCGCGGCACTCGCCGCGCCTGCGCCGCTTCGTGGTGCTGGCGGCGGTGCTGGGGGCGGCGCTTTTTTACGGAGACGGGGTGATCACGCCCTCGATCACCGTGCTGTCGTCGATGGAAGGCCTGGAAGTGGCCGCGCCGCATCTGGAACATTACGTGGTGCCGTTGACGGTAGTGGTGCTGTTTATCCTGTTCTGGGTGCAGAAGCACGGCACCGGCAAGGTCGGCAACGTGTTCGGGCCGGTGATGTGCCTGTGGTTCGTGTCCATCGGGGCCATTGGTGCGTGGGGCATCATCCAGCATCCGCTGGTGCTGCGCGCGCTCGACCCGTGGTATGCCGTGGCGTTTTTCACGCACCACCACTGGGGCGGCTTCGTGATCCTGGGCGCGGTGGTGCTGTGCGTGACCGGTGCCGAGGCGCTTTACACCGACATGGGGCACTTCGGGCGCTCGCCCATCCGCACCGGCTGGTTCGGTTTCGTGATGCCGGGCCTGCTGCTCAATTATTTCGGCCAGGCAGCCAACCTGTTGGCCGATCCCGAGGCCGCCGTCAATCCCTTCTATCATGCGGTGCCGGATTGGGCGCTGTATCCGATGATCGTGCTGGCCACCGCGGCGGCGGTGATCGCCTCGCAGGCCGTCATTTCCGGGGCGTTTTCCATCACCCGGCAGGCCATCCAACTCGGCTTTCTGCCGCGCATGCAGATCGTGCACACCTCGACCGAGGCCATCGGCCAGATCTACCTGCCGTGGATCAACCGCATCCTGTTTCTGGCGGTGATTTTGGTGGTGATCGGTTTCGGTTCGTCCAATGCCCTGGCCGGCGCCTACGGCATTGCCGTGACCGGCACCATGGCCATCGACAGCACGC
>CAZBZD010000025.1:0-15685 GCA_964496295.1 uncultured Rhodanobacteraceae bacterium
CAGGGAATCTCGCGGCCGTCGGCCAGGCGCGGCAGGAAGTGCTCCTTCTGCTCGTCGCTGCCGTAATGCAGCAGCAGCTCGGCCGGCCCCAGCGAGTTCGGCACGGCCACGGTCGAGGCCACGGTCATCGAGCGGCTGGCCAGTTTCTGCAGCACCGCCGAGTGCGCCAGCGCGGAGAACTCCAGGCCGCCGTAGCGCTTGGGAATGATCATGCCGAAGAACTTGTTCTGCTTGATGAAATCCCAGACCTCTTCCGGCAGGTCGCCCAGCTCGTGGGTGATCTGCCAGTCGTCGATCATGGCGCACAGTTCCTCGACCGGGCCGTCCATGAAGGCCTGCTCCTCGGCCGAAAGCTGCGGCTTCGGCTGGTCCAGCAGGTCCTTCCACTTCGGCATGCCGGAAAACAGCTCGCCCTCGAAACCGACCGTGCCGGCTTCCAGCGCGGTCTGCTCGGTGTCGGACAGCTTCGGCGTGACCTTGGCGAATGTCTGCAGCAGCGGCGCCGTGATGTACTGGCGACGCACGCCGTCGAGGTTGAGCGGCACGGCGATGACGGCGAACACGACCAGGGTGACGATCCAGGCCACCGGCACCTGGCACAGCAGGCCGACGACCACGATGGCCGCGGCCGTGACCACGGTCCAGGGACGCAGGCCCACGCGCCACCAGGCGCAGGCGCCGGAAACGACCAGGGCGGCAATCAGGGGAAGGATGAACATGGTGTGTGCCTCTCAGCCGGCCACGCCGGCAGCGGTGGTGTCGAAAATCGATTCAAGGAAATGCAGGATCTCGCGCGTGAACGCGTCGTTGGCGTCGCCGGCCAGCATGTGCGTGGCGCCCGCCACCTCGACATGCCGCGCGTGCGGCACCCAGGTCATGAATTCGTCGATGGTCCGGCGCGAGACCACGTCGCTGCGCTCGCCCGACAGCAGCAGCGTCGGGATGCGGATCGCGCGCGTAGCCGCTTCCAGGCGCGACTGGTATTGCTCGCCTTCCTCGGCGATCGGTGCCAGCATGGCCGGGTCCCAGTGCCAATGCAGGCGGCCGTCGTCGCCCCGGCGCAGCAGCGGCCCCAGTTGCTCGCGGCTCTTGCGGCCGGCGCGATGCGGCAGATAACCGGCCACGGCCCGCGCCGCCTCGGCGAAATCGGCAAAGCCCTCGGGATGGGCGCGCATGAAACCGAGGATGCGCTCCACGCCGGCGCGCTCCCAGCGCGGCGTGATGTCGACCAGCACCAGGGCCGAAAACGGCGCAGGATGGCATTCGCCGGCCACGGCCAGGCCGAGCAGTCCGCCCATCGAGGCGCCGACCAGCACCGGCGGTTGCGGCTGCAGGGCCGCCACGCCGGCCAGGTCGTCGATGAACTGCTGCATGTGATAGTCGCCGCCGGGGCTGCGGCCGCTTTCACCGTGCCCGCGCAGGTCGAAGGCGACCGTGCGGCAACCCTGGTCGGCAAGCGCCTCGGCCGTGCCCGCCCAGGCGCCGCGGGTCTGGCCGAACCCGTGCGCGAACAGCACCGCCGGATCACCCTGCGGACAACGGCAATCGAAGGCCAACGAGGTCCCGTCGGGCATGTCGTAATGGCCCGTGCGGCGCTTGGCGATGGCTTGGCAATCAACCATACGCAGGAGTATGGTTTGTCCATCACGGCCTGTCAATCCACGTATCGCGCTACCATCGACGCATGACTACGCCCAAAGCCGAACGCACCCGCCTGTCCGCGGAAGACTGGAAAAACGCCGCGCTGACGCTGATTTCCGAGGAGGGAGTGAATGCCCTGGCCGTGGAATCGCTGGCACGCCGGCTGGGCGTCACCAAGGGCAGTTTCTACTGGCATTTCCGCAACCGCGAAGCCCTGCTGGATGCGGCGCTGGAGTCATGGGAACAGCACGACGAGGCCGAGGTCCTGGCCAAGATCGAACCCATCGCCGATCCGCGCCTGCGCCTGCGCGCGATGTTCGACTTCGTGGCGCGCGAATTGCCCTCGCACCGCATCTACGCGGCCTTGCTGAAGGCCCTCGACCACCCCGCCGTGCTGGCGCTGATGGCGCGCGTGTCCGAGCGGCGCATGCAGTTCCTCACCACCGCCTACGGCGAAGCCGGCATGAACACGGCCCAGGCGCAGCACCGCGCGCGCCTCACCTACGCGGCGTACGTCGGCTTCATGCAGCTCAACATGACCCTGGGCCTGCCGCGCCTGAGCCACGACGAATTCGACGCCTACGTCGACCACGTGACCGACACGCTGGTGCCCTGAGCCCCCCGGCTGCGCATCGCGACTCTTGCAATACCAGTCCCTGCAAATTACCGTCAAGGCTTGTTTTTTCCTCGAACCACCGGAGCCTGACGCGCAATGAGTAGCAAGCTGGAATCGCTGAATCAATGGGTTGAAGAAGTTGCCGAACGCACCCGCCCGGACCATGTGCACTGGTGCGACGGCTCCGATGCCGAGTACCGGTCGCTGGTCAAGCAGATGCTGGAAACCGGCGACCTGATCGAGCTCAACCAGGACACCCATCCCGGCTGCTACCTGCACCGCTCCAACCCGGCCGACGTGGCGCGCGTGGAAAAACTCACCCTCGTGTGCCACCCGGACAAGGAAGACGCCGGCCCCAACAACCACTGGGAAGACCCGGCCGCAGCCAACCGGCGCATCGACGAGCTGTTCGACGGCTGCATGGAAGGCCGCACCATGTACGTGATTCCCTACTGCATGGGCCCGATCGGCTCGCCGATCTCGCGCTGCGGCGTGGAAATCACCGACAGCCCCTACGTGGTCGCCAACATGCGCATCATGACGCGCATGGGCAAGGCGGCGCAGGAGCGCATCGAGCGCGAGGGCCACTTCGTCAAGGGCCAGCATTCCATCGGCGAGCAGGACCCCGAGCGACGCTGGATCATGCATTTTCCACAGGACCTGTCGATCAAGTCCTACGGCTCCGGCTACGGCGGCAATGCATTGCTGGGCAAGAAATGCCATGCCCTGCGCATCGCCAGCAACCAGGCGCGCACGGAAGGCTGGCTGGCCGAACACATGCTGATCGTCGGCATCGAGAACCCGCACGGCGAGGTGAAATACGTCGCCGCCGCCTTCCCGTCCGCCTGCGGCAAGACCAACCTGGCCATGCTGATCCCGCCCGAGGGCTATCGCAAGGACGGCTGGAAGGTGTGGACCGTGGGCGACGACATCTGCTGGATGACACCCGGCGAGGACGGCCGCCTGTGGGCCATCAACCCCGAAGCCGGCTATTTCGGCGTGGCCCCGGGCACCAGCACCAGGACCAATCCCAATGCCGTCGAGATGCTCTCGCACGACGCCATCTTCACCAACGTCGCCGTCACCGGGGACATGCAGCCGTGGTGGGAAGGCCTGGACGATCGCGTGCCGGTCAAGGACTGGCAGGGCCGCGACTTCGACCCGGCCAGCGGCGACAAGGCCGCGCATCCCAACTCGCGCTTTACCGTGGCCGCGACGCAATGCCCGAGCTGGTCGCCGGAAGCCGAATCGGCCCAGGGCGTGCCGATCAGCGCCATCATCTTCGGCGGCCGCCGCCGGGAACTGGTGCCGCTGGTGTTCGAGGCCCGCGACTGGGCCCACGGCGTGCTGATCGGCGCCTCCATGGCCTCGGAAACCACCGCCGCGGCCGCCGACGTCGGCGCCAGCATCCGCCGCGACCCGATGGCCATGAAGCCGTTCTGCGGCTACAACTACGGCGACTATTTCGCGCACTGGCTGAGCTTCGACAAGGACGGCGCCAGGCTGCCGCGCATCTTCCACGTCAACTGGTTCCGCCGCGACGCCGACGGCAACTTCCTGTGGCCGGGCTTCGGCGACAACCTGCGCGTGATCGAGTGGATGCTCAACCGCATCGACGGCAAGGCCGAGGGCCGCGAAACCCCCATCGGCATCGTGCCCGCCGAAGGCGAGATCAACACCGACGGGCTGGACATGGCCGACGGCGCCATGGACACGCTGCTGCACGTCGACACCGAGGGCTGGAAGAAGGAAGTGGCCGACGTCGGCGAATACCTCGACACCTACGGCGACCATTGTCCCGAGCGCCTGAAAGCCGAGCGCCAGCGCGTGGCCGACGCCCTGGAGGGCGCCAGGAAACCGGCGGCGGCAACTGCCTCCTGACACAAGGTGGGTCCTGGCCCGACGGCACCTGCTCAAGCGCGTAGGGCGGGCACTGCCCGCCGTGGAAGACTCGTGCACACGCGAGCTTCGTTCGGCGGGCACTGCCCGCCCTGCGCATCCGAGCGTCGTCCATGCAACGGGCAGAGTCGAAGCGCGGCCTGCGCGATAGCACCATGACCGGCAGGTCGTTCGATTTCCGTCTGCAACTTGCGCTCAGGGCCTGTGGACCTGATCCGGGGATGTACGGGCGTCAAAGGCCAAGGCCCACCCTGCCCGGCGCCTAAACCCTTTTCCCGCCCCGCGCATCCAAGCTGGCAAGATGGAAGCCACCTGCCTTGCCACCGATGCCGCCATGCCCGTCGCGCCCGCCGCGGAAACCACCGATGCCGACCTCGTGCAGGCGGCCATGGACGGCGACACGGCTGCCTTCGAGACGCTCTACCGGCGCCATGCCGGCCGTGTCCACGGCACCGTGCTGCGGCTGGTCGGCCACGACCGCGGCCGTGCCGAGGAACTGGTCCAGGACGCCTTCGTGCGCGCCTGGCAGAAGCTTCCCACGTTCCGCCGGCAAAGCGCCTTCGGCACCTGGCTGTACCGGCTGGCCGTCAACACCGCGCTGATGGCGTTGCGCTCGCAGGCCGCCGACCCGGTGCGCATGCTGCCGGACGACGCCCTGCCCGAGGCCGCCGACCGGCCGTTCTGCCCGGCCGAGCGCGAGGAACTCGAGCGCGCCATCGCCACCCTGCCGCCACGTGCGCGTGCGGTGCTGGTGCTGCACGACGTGGAAGGCTGGCGCCACCGGGACATCGCCGCCGAGCTCGGCATGGCCACGGGCACTTCCAAGGCACAACTGCACCACGCACGACAGCGCCTGCGCCAGGTGCTGGGAGGTTCGAGATGAACGAATTCGAATGGCTCAAGCAGACCCGCGCGCTGCGGCAGCCGGTCGACCCGCCGCGCGACCTGTGGCCGGGCATCGCCGCGCGCATCGGCACGCAGGCCGCACCGGGCAGCCGACGCCCGCCACGCCTGCTGCCCTGGGCCATGGCCGCCGCGCTGGCCGCGCTCAGCGTGCTGGCCGGCGCGCTCGCCTGGCAGCAGCAGGTGACGCCGCCGGCGCCCCGCGTGGCCACGCATGTCGCACCGGCGGCCATCCGGCCCTGGACACCGCGCAACCCGCACCTGGTCGGCGCGGCGATCGAACTCAACATCGCGCGCCGGCAACTGGCCCGTGCCATCCGGCGCGACCCCGACAGCGCCTACCTGCGGCACATGCTCGCCCATGCCAACCAGCAGGTCCGCCGCCTGCAACAACTGCCACACCGTGCCGGCTGATCCGGCGAGGAAATCCCATGAAAATCATCCGTCCACTGCTGCTTCTCGTCCTGCTCCTGGCAGCCTGCCCGATACTCGCGGACACGCCCATCAACCGGACCCACGCACTCGCGCCCGACGCCCGCCTTTCGGTCAGCAACGTCGCGGGCTCCGTCACCATCCACACCTGGGACAAGCCGCAGGTCGGCATCACCGGCAGCCTGGGCACCCACAGCAAGCTCGAGATAAGCGGCGATGCCGACGACCTCGACATCGAGGTCAAGAAAAAGGACGGTGGTGACTCGGGCTGGTTCGGCGACGACGACATGGGCCCGACCACGCTCAAGCTGATGGTGCCCAGGGGCATCGACCTCAAGGTCGGCACGGTCAGCGCGAGCATCACGGCCGAAGGCCTCGCCGGCGGCAAGATCGACCTCGACACCGTCAGCGGCAACCTGCAGCTGGATGCCGACAGCCCCGAGGTCGGAATCAACAGCGTCAGCGGCGACGTGCGGCTCGCCGGCAGCGCCGCCAGCCTGGCCCTCAACACGGTCAGCGGCGACGTGCGCGTGGCCGGGGTCGGCGCCCATGCCTCGACGCAGACCGTGTCCGGCGACGTCGACATGCACGGTGGACCGTTCGAGGACGTGGCCGTGGAAACCGTGTCCGGCGACATCACCCTCACCGGCACCATGGCCGACGGCGTGGAAGCCAGGCTCCACTCGATGAGCGGCGACATCCACCTCGACATGGGCGGCTCGCCGCAGGCCGAACTGGACGCGAGCAGCTTCAGCGGCGACATCCGCAGCGTCTTCGGCACGGTCGACACGCCCACCTACGGCCCGGGCTCCAGCCTGCACTACAAGCTGGGCAGCGGCGACGGCAGCATCACGCTGAACAGCTTCAGCGGCGACATCGATATTCGCAAAGGACATTGAGCCGGCCCTTGCACGGGCATGGCGCAAGCTGTCATCATTCTTTTCATCTTGATGAAAAGATGAAAGACACGCGCCATGCCCGCCATCTCGCTGGAATTCTTTCCGCCCAAGACGGACAAGCAGGTCGCCCAGTTCGACCGTGCCCTGCCGCAACTGCAGGCCCTCGCGCCGGACTACGCCAGCGTCACCTTCGGCGCCGGCGGCTCCACGCTCAGCTACACGCCGAAGACCGTCCGGACCCTGGCCGATGCCGGCCTGGACACCGCGCCGCACATCTCCTGCATGGGCGGCACGCGCGTCGAAATCGCCGAGCTGCTCGACCACTACAAGGCCATGGGCTGCCACCGCCTGGTCGCGTTGCGCGGTGACATGCCCTCGGGCATGGCCTCGCCCGGCGACTTCGTGCATGCCGTGGACCTGGTGCGCTTCGTGCGCGAACACAGCGGGGCGCATTTCCGGATCGAGGTGGCCTGCTACCCGGAAATCCACCCGCAGGCCGAAAACGCGCTGGCCGACATCCGCCACTTCAAGGCCAAGGTCGAGGCCGGCGCCGACGGCGCCATCACGCAATACTTCTTCAACCCCGACGCCTATTTCCGCTTCCTCGACGACGCCGCGCGGCTGGGCGTGGACGTGCCGATCGTGCCGGGCATCATGCCGATCTCCAATTTCAGCCAGTTGCGGCGCTTCTCCGACACCTGCGGCGCCGAGATACCGCGCTGGATCGCCAAGCGCATGCAGGCCTACGGCGACGACGCGCAGAGCATCCGCGAACTGGGCGCCGACATCGTCGCCGCCCTGTGCCGGCGCCTGCTCGACGGCGGCGCCCCGGGGCTGCACATCTACACCCTGAACCGCGCCCGGGCCACCCTGGCCGTGCTCGACCGGCTGCGCTGAATCGCGGCGCAAAGCCGCCTATCATGCGCTGCATGATGCGTTTGACGGCCCTGCTGCTGCTCTGCCTCCCCTCGACCGGCCTGGCCGCGCCGGCGCCGCAGACGACGATCCACCATTGCGTGGGCGCCAGCGGCACGCCGGTCTTCACCGACCAGCCCTGCGCCAGCATGGATGCCGTGCCCGCGACCTCCCGGACCGACCCGCTCGCGCCCGGGCCGCCGACCGGGCCGCGCACCTGCCCCAGGGACCGCGGCCAACTCGAGCAGCGCGTCGCCGCGGCCTTTCGCGCACGCGACGCCAACGCCCTGGCCGGGCTGATGCTGTGGCGAGGCTACGGCGAGCGCGGCGCGGTGCGTACCGTGCGCGACCTGGCCGACCTGATGCAGTGGCCCTTCCTGGGTTTTGCCGGCGCCGCGCCGGCCACGCCGTCGCCCGCCATGGCCGGCCTGCCGCCCCTGCTGCCGGCCGCGCCGGCCACCATCGCCGGCCCGCCGTCGCCGGGCATGCTGACCATCCGGCTGGGCCGCCCGGAACAACCCGAGGTGTCGTTCGCCGTACGCTCGCGGGCCGGCTGCCTGTGGCTCGAGCCCTGAGTTCCGCGGCCACCGCGCCCGCCCGGCGCGGGCCCGGACCGGGCCGCACTTATCCGCATTCGTCATGATCGAACCGCCTCGCGCTTGCCGCCGCGGACGGTGCCTGCACCCCGATCCGCTATCATGAACGGATTGCACAGGAGTCCAGACATGGCACGAAACTTCCCCGAATGGATCTGGCACAACGGCAAGATCATGCCGTGGGCCGAGGCCACCACCCACGTGATGACGCACGCCCTGCACTACGGCTCGTCGGTGTTCGAGGGCATCCGCAGCTACAAGACGCCGGACGGCGGGGCCATCTTCCGTCTCACCGACCACATGAAGCGCCTGTTCACGTCGGCCCGCATCTACGACCTCGACATGCCCTACACGCTGGACGAACTGATCGCCGCGTGCCACGAGGTGATGCGCAAAAACGAACTGCAGCAGGCCTACCTGCGCCCGATCGCCTTCCGCGGCCTGGGCGGCATCGGCATCACCGCCGACTGCCCCACCGAGGTCTCCGTGGCGGCCCTGCCCATGGGCGCCTACCTGGGCGAAGGCGTGCTGGAGAACGGCATCGACGCCTGCGTGACCAGCTGGCAGCGTTTCGCGCCCAACACCATTCCGGCCGGCGCCAAGGCCGGCGGCAACTACCTGTCGGGTTACCTGATCGCGCACGAGGCGCGCCAGCGCGGCTTCGACGAAGGCATCGCCCTGGCCACGTCCGGCCTGCTCAGCGAGGGTGCCGGCGAGAACCTGTTCCTGGTCTTCGACGGCAAGCTGTACACCACGCCGGTCAGCGCCTCGATCCTCAACGGCATCACCCGCCACTCGCTGATGACCCTGGCCGCCGACAACGGCATCGAGGTCGTCGAGCGCGACATGCCGCGCGAATACCTGTACCTGGCCGACGAGGTGTTCATGTGCGGCACCGCCGCCGAAGTCACGCCGATCCGCTCGGTCGACCGCAAGCAGGTCGGCGAAGGCAAGGCCGGCCCGGTCACGCGCCGCATGCAGGAGCTGTTCTTCGGCCTGTTCGAAGGCAGGACCGAGGACAAGCACGGCTGGCTGGAAGCTCTCTGACCGCGCTCGCTCTTCTTCTCCTTGCAGGAACGGGCCATGCCCGCGACGGGTTGGGGTTGTGGCAATCCCGTGCAATCGCGAGCACGGCGCGCCCCTGCGGGGAATCCCGAAAAACCGGCAAATCGCGAGAACGAAGCCCGTTCGCCCCGAGGTATCGAAGGGCAGGCTGCGAGTTTCCCGCGCCGTTCATGCTTCGATACTCAGCACCGACGGAGTTCGATACGCAACGTGTACCCCGTGCCGAGCTTGTCGAAGCATCACCACGAACGGAAATGGATCCTGGCTGAAACGGGAAAGGTGGTTTTCCGAGGTTCCCTACCGGGGGCCGGGCAGGCTAGGCCGAACCTTTCTCCATGGCGCGCCAATCGCCTGCCAGCTTGTCGAGCACCCCGTTGACGTAGGTGTGACCGTGCTCGGCGCCGAAGCGCTTGGTGATTTCCACGGCCTCGTTGAGCACCACGCGATAGGGCACGTCGGGGCGGTATTTCAGCTCGTAGGCGCCCAGGCGCAGGGCCGCGCGTTCGATCGGATCGACCTGCTCCACCTCGCGGTCCAGATGCGGCGCCAGGCCGGCATCCAGCTCGTCGCAATGCGCGGCGACGCCCTTCAGCAGGTCCTCGAAATAATCGAGGTCGGCCACCTGCATGTCCTGTTCCCGGCGGAACTGGGCGATCACCTTGTCCATGCCCTGCTCGCCCATCTGCCAGGCGTAGATGCCCTGCAGGGCACGCCGGCGGGCACGCGACCGGGCGGCGGCATCGACGCCTCTGGCGTGTGCGCCGGTCATCACAGCTTCCGGTACAGGTTGACCATTTCCAGTGCCGACATGGCGGCATCGGCGCCCTTGTTGCCGGCCTTGGTGCCGGCGCGTTCGATGGCCTGCTCGATGCTGTCGGTGGTCAGCACGCCGAAGGCGACCGGCACGCCGGTCTCGGCAGCCACCTGGCTCAGGCCCTTGGCGGCTTCGCCGGCGACGTAGTCGAAATGCGGCGTGGCGCCGCGGATCACCGCGCCCAACGCGATCACGGCGGCATATTTGTCCGATTGCGCCGCGCGCCGCGCCGCCTGCGGAATCTCCCAGGCACCGGGCACGCGCACCAGGTCGATGGCGTCTTCGGCCACGCCGTGGCGCTTGAGCGTGTCCACGGCCCCGGCCACCAGCGGCTCGACCACGAAGGCGTTGAAGCGTCCGGCGACGATGGCGAAACGGCCTTCCGGGGTGGCGAAATCACCCTCAATGATGTTCATGCGATGAAAACTCCCGTATCAGGCCGCGCATTCTAGCAGGACACGCATCACGCCTCCCCGGCCCGCGCGCCGGGGGCGACCGCTTTTTCGAGGTGCGGATACCCGGCGAAAGCCAGCTCGGCGCAGCCCTTGACGTCGACCCGCAGGCGCGCGCGGCCGCCCACGGGCAGGGTCAGCTTGTCGCGGCAGTGGCCGAACGGCAGGTGCGTGACCACCGGCACGTCGGTGATGCCGCGGATGTAGTCGATCACGGCGCCCAGGTCGTAGGCCGGATCGTAATCGTCGCCCCGGTAGCCGGAAAAATCGCCCAGCACCAGCGCCCGCTGGTGGTCGAGCACGCCGGCCAGTTTCAGCTGGTGGAACAGGCGCTCGATGCGGTAGACCGGCTCGAACACGTCCTCGACGAACAGGATGCCGCGCCGGATGTCCGGCAGGTACGGCGTGCCCAGCAGGCTGCACAACACCGCCAGGTTGCCGCCCCAGAGGGTGCCGATCGCGTTGACCGGCGCCGGGCGCGCCCTGGCCTGCCAGCGCACCACGTGCGCCGAGGTACGCAAGGTGCCCCAGAACTCGTCCATGGTGAAACCGCTGGTGGTCTGGCCGCCGAAATCGTAGGCGAGCATGGGCCCGGCAAAGGTGACGAGATCGGCGCGAGCCAGCAACGCCAGGCCGAGCGCGGTGATGTCGCTGTGCCCGACCAGGGCGAACGGCTTGCCGGTCAGGCGTTTGCGCAGGCCCGCGTAGTCGAGCCGGTCGAGGATGCGGTGCACGCCGTAGCCGCCGCGCACGGCCATCATGATGTCTGGCAGGGGTTGTCCGGGATCGGCCAGGCGGTTGATGTCGTCGGCGCGCTCGCGGTCGGTGCCGGCAAAACGCAGGTGCCGGCGCATCGCCACGTCCTCGCCGCGGACCTCGCAGCCGGCCTGGCGCAGGCGCGCCACGCCGCGCTGCACCGCCTCGGCGGCGGGCCAGCCGGATGGCGCGATCAATTGGACGGTCAACGGTTGGGTCATCGTGAAAGCACCGCAAAGGGCCATGATGAAGGATTATGCAATGCCGGAAGCCGACAGCGGTCTCAGGCCGGGGTGTCCGGAGCCCTGTCGGCGCCCCATTCGACCACTTCCAGGCCGAAACCGCCCAGCCCCACCAGCTTGCGCGGCGTGCCCAGCACGCACAGGCGACGCACGCCGAGGTCGGCCAGGATCTGCGCGCCCAGCCCCAGCTGCTTCCACTCCTGCGGGTCCTTCCCGTCGCCGTCGACGGCGGACCATTGCCCCTCGAGGCGGGCCAGCAGGGCGTCGGCGGTGTCCTCGCCGGAAAGCACCAGCAGCACGCCGCGGTTTTCATGATCGATGTGGCGCAGCGCGGCGGTCACGGTCAGGCCCAGGTCGTCGCGCTTCAGGTGCAGCACGTCCGACAGCGTGTTGCGCACGTGCACGCGCGTCAGCACCGGCTCGCCGTCGGCCACGTCGCCGCGCGACAGCGAAAAGTGCAGGCCGTGCTTCAGCCTGTCGCGAAAGGCCACCAGGTGGAACGGGCCGGCCTCGGTGTCGACGTCGGCCTCGTACACGCGCTCGACGGTCTTCTCGGTTTCCAGCCGGTAGCGGATCAGGTCGGCGATGGTGCCGATCTTCAGGCCGTGCTTTTGCGCGAACGCTTCCAGGTCCGCGCGACGCGCCATCGAGCCGTCCTCGTGCAGCACTTCGACCAGCACGCCGGCCGGTTCCAGCCCGGCCAGCCCGGCCAGGTCGGACGCCGCCTCGGTGTGGCCCGCGCGGCTGAGCACACCGCCGGCCTGCGCGGTCAACGGGAAGATGTGGCCGGGCTGGGTGAGGTCCGACGCCCTGGCATCGGCCTTCACCGCCGCCTGCACGGTGCGCGCGCGGTCGTAGGCGGAAATGCCGGTGGTGACGCCTTCGGCGGCCTCGATCGAGACGGTGAAATTGGTGTGGTACGGCGAGGTGTTGTCGCTGACCATGGGCCTGAGGCCGAGCTGGTGGCAGCGCTGCTCGGTCAGCGCCAGGCAGACCAGGCCGCGCGCCTCGCGCACCATGAAGTTGATGTCTTCCGGGCGCACCTGGCTGGCGGCCATGATGACGTCGCCTTCGTTTTCGCGGTCTTCGTCGTCGAGCATGACGACCATGCGGCCGGCGCGGATGTCGTCGAGGATGTCGGGGATGGTGTTGAATGCCATGGAGGTAACCTGTTCGGGACCCGGGACCCGGGACCCGGAACCCGGGACCCGCAGGTCGGAAAGTGCAAAGCGGAGACGAGCGTCGCGACCCGCTCAGGCAAAGCCGTGGTGTTTCAGGAAATCGGCGTCGATGCCGGCGGCTTTGCCTTGCCCCAGCAAGCGCTCGACATAACGGGCGACGACATCGACTTCGATGTTCACCTCATCGCCCGGTCTGCGCGCATGGAAACTGGTGTGCTCGACGGTGTGCGGGATCAGGTTGACGCCGAAGCGCGTTCCCTCGACCTCGTTGACGGTCAGGCTGGTGCCGTCGATGGTGACCGAGCCCTTGTGCGCGATGTAGCGCGCGAGCGCCCCGGACACCTCGAACGTCCAGCGTTGCGAACGGCCGTCGGTCGTCACCGACACCACCTTGCCGAGGCCGTCGACATGGCCGGACACCAGGTGCCCGCCGAGGCGGTCGGCCAGGCGCAGGGCCTTTTCCAGGTTGACCGGGTCGCCCGGCCCGAGCTTGCCCAGCGTGGTCAGCGCCAGCGATTCGTTGGACACGTCGAAGGCAACACCGCGTTCGGCCAGGCTCACCACGGTCAGGCAGCAGCCGGCGACGGCGATCGAATCGCCGAGGGCGACATCCGCCAGGCCCAGGTCGGCCGTGTCGACATGCAGGCGCACGTCGCCGCCACGCGGTTCCAGGCGCGCGATGCGGCCCACGCTTTGCACGATGCCGGTGAACATCAGCGCGCCTCCCGGACGGAAACGGCGACGACGGCACGAAAACGACAGATCATGAAACGTTCTCCGCGGCAAAAAAGCGAGAACGCCCCAAGGCACGAGGCTGCGCGCGGCAAGCCCGCGCGTGGCCGTCTTCTTTCATCCGGACTGTGACCGTCGGCCCCGGATTTCGACCGGGTCTGCTGACCTCGCAACTGTTGAAAGTCCGCACATGGATGTGCGGGTTTTTCGCGAAGGATTCGCATACAGTTGAAAGCGCTCGCGGGCTCGTGCCATGCACCTACCGCCGGTGGGGACTTCCACCCCGCCCTGAAGACGTTTGCCGGCACCGCCGGCCCGTGCATTCTACCACCACGCACGCGCAGGCAACGGCAACCCGTTTTTGTGCGGGAGCGTACCCGCCCCAGGCCGTCGTGCTTCTACGGGATTCGCAAACGCAGGCGCAGATCGTCGCCCAGTTGCTCCTGGTCCACCAGGCGCAGTTGCCGGCGCTCGCGCATGTCGGCCAACAGCGGCAGGGCCAGCAGCGGCCTCGCCTTGTCGCCCAGCAGCACCGGCGCGACGTACAGCAGCAACTCGTCCGCCACGCCGGCCTCGAACAGCGCGCCGCACAGGGTCGGCCCGGCCTCGACATGCACCTCGTTGCATCCGCGGCCGGCGAGCAGCGCCAGTACGGCATCGACGTCCAGACGGCCATCGTGCTCGCCGACACGGACATGCTCGACCATGGGCCGGTCCTCGCCGGCGTCACGCCCGCCGGCATGCACCACGAGCGTGGGCGCCGAACCGTCCAGCACGCGGGAGCCGGCCGGCGTGCGCAACCGGCGATCCAGCACGACGCGCAACGGCGGCGCGAACGGCTCGTCCAGGCGCACGGTCAGGCGCGGATCGTCGGCCAATACGGTACCGGAGCCGGTGAGGATGGCCGAGCTGCGCGCGCGCCAGCGCTGCACGTCGGCACGCGCGGCCTCGCCGGTGATCCATTTGGATTCGCCGTTGGCCAGCGCGGTACGGCCGTCCAGGCTCATCGCCAGTTTCACCCGCACCCAGGGCCGGCCTCGTTCGAGGCGACTGAAGAAGCCGATGTTGAGTTCGCGCGCCGCGTCCTCCATCAGGCCGGTTTCGACCGCGATGCCGGCGGCGCGCAATTTGTCCACACCGCCCTTCGCCTCGGGGTTGGTGTCGATGGAGGCAATGACCACGCGCGCCACGCCGGCTTCGATCAGGGCGTCGGCACATGGCGGGGTGCGGCCGTGGTGCGAGCACGGCTCCAGCGTCACGTACGCCGTGGCGCCGCGCGCCTTTTCGCCCGCCGCGCGCAAGGCGAACACCTCGGCATGCGGTTCGCCGGCCTTCTGGTGCCAGCCTTCGCCCACCACTTCGCCGTCGCGCACGACCACGCAACCCACGCGCGGATTGGGCTGGGTGGTGAACAGGCCGCGCTCGGCCAAGGCGAGTGCGCGGGTCATGTGCTGGTGGTCGGTTGTCATGAGGG
This sequence comes from uncultured Rhodanobacteraceae bacterium, assembly GCA_964496295.1. Classification (GTDB taxonomy): domain Bacteria; phylum Pseudomonadota; class Gammaproteobacteria; order Xanthomonadales; family Rhodanobacteraceae; genus Oleiagrimonas. The sequence continues at coordinate 14,618 of CAZBZD010000025.1, forward strand.
TCGGGAAAACCTGCCACTGTAGGGCGGGCATTGCCCGCCGCGAAACCACGCGATGGCGGGCAATGCCCGCCCTACGCATGAACCTGCCTTATGGCTTGTCCTGCTTGCCGCCACCGAGCAGCGACAGCTGCTTTTCGTCCAGCGCCGGCAAGTCGCGTTCGAGCTTTTCGATTTCCTCGCGGAAAGCGTGCACGTCCTCGAACTTGCGGTACACCGAGGCGAAGCGCACGTAGGCCACCTGATCGAGTTTTTTCAACTCGCGCATCACCAGTTCGCCGACCTGGCGCGAAGGCACCTCTCGTTCCCCGCTCTTGCGCAGGTCGTCGATGACGGCACGCACGGCCATGTCCACGGCATCGCCGGTGACCGGACGCTTCTGCAAGGCGCGCTCGAAACTGGTGCGCAGCTTGTGCTCGTCGAACATCTGCCGGCGCTCGCCGCTCTTGATGACGGCCGGCATCTTCAGCTCGGCCGTCTCGAAGGTGTTGAAGCGCTCGCCGCAGGCCGGACACTCCCGGCGCCGGCGCACGGTGGCGCCGTCGTCGGCGAGGCGCGAGTCGATCACGCGGGTGTCTTCGTGCTGGCAGAAGGGGCAGTGCATCAGGAGAGCCGGGGCCGGGGACCGGGGACCGGGGACCGGGGGAAAAGCGTGGTCGAGGCAAGTGCAACCGTCGCCCGCGTTGCAGCCCTCCATGACAACAAATACCGGGACATCGAGGACCCATCCGGTCCCCGGTCCCCGGTCCCCGGTCCCCGTTTCTCAACCATACACCGGATACTTCGCGCACTGCGCCTGCACCAGGCCGCGCACGTTTTCGATGACGGATTCGTCCTCGGGGGCATCCAGCACGTCGGCGATCCAGCCGGCCAGTTCGATGCAATCGGCTTCCCGGTAGCCGCGCGTAGTGGCGGCCGGGGTGCCGATGCGCAGGCCCGAGGTGACGAAGGGCGATTGCGGGTCGTTGGGCACGGTGTTCTTGTTGACGGTGATGTGGGCACGGCCGAGGGCGGCCTCCGCGTCCTTGCCGGTCAGCGGCTTGCCGATCAGGTCGACCAGCACCAGGTGGT
>CAZBZD010000026.1:0-15222 GCA_964496295.1 uncultured Rhodanobacteraceae bacterium
CATCCAGCCGCATTGTCCTGATGCTTCGACAAGCTCAGCGCGCGCACGGAATTTCCACGGCGGAGGGGGCGTTGGCCCGCCCTACCCGGAGTGCTGGTCGGTCGAAGCCACGGACGTGCCGGTGCCCGGGCAGGCCACGGATTTGCGCGGCGTGTTCGGGCCCGGCGGCGAATAGGGCGCGCCGTAGCGCGGCAGGCGCTGGCTCAGTGCCACGGCGTTGCCGTGCAGGCGCCAGTCGTAGATGACGCTGTAGGCCAGCACGCGCATCACGTAGGCGCGCGTTTCGTGGAACGGGATGGTGGCCACGAACAGGTCCGGCGGCAGGCTGCCGCGTTCGGCCAGCCATTCGTCCACGCGTCCCGGGCCGGCATTGTAGGCGGCGGTGGCCAGGTACGGCGCGCCGCCGTAGCGTTCGGCCATGTGCGCCAGGTAATGGGTGCCCAACGCGATGTTGGTGCGCGGGTCGTACAGGTTGCCGTCGAAGGGGATGCCCTGGCGCCGCGAGACCAGCCGCGCGGTCGAGGGCAGCAACTGCATCAGGCCGCGCGCGTCGGCGCCGGAATGGGCGTCGGGCATCCACGCGCTTTCGGCGCGGATGATGGCATAGGCCCAGGCCGGGTCGATGCCGGCGTCGGTGGCCTGCGCGTCCACGCCGTCCTCGCGCGCCAGCGGAAAGCGCTGGTTGTAAAGCTGCTTGAGGGTGCCGTGGCTGAAGGTGCGGATGGCGCGGTCGTACCAGCCGCGCTGCCAGGCGATCTGGGCGGCCAGTTGGCGCGTGCGCGCGCTGTCGCCGTCGAGCGCCCGGTTCCAGACCCGGCGTGCGTCGCGCAGCAGGCCGACGGCGAACAGCTCGAAGGCGCGGACCATGGCCGGGCGGTGCAGCAAGGCCTTTTCGGCGGCGCTGTCGGCATCGAAGTTGCGCGGGCAGATGGCGTAGGGCAGATGGGCGCGGTCGGCGGCGAGGAAGCCGTAGTAGGTGGCCCGCGTGGCCTGCTCGGCGTACAGCGACTGCGCGGCGCGGGTGTCGCCCAGTTCGCCGAGTACGCGCGCGCGCAGGTAGCGCCATTCGCCCTGCTGCTTCTGTTCGGGGCTCAGGGCGTCCAGGGCCTCGATGGCGGCGTGCCAGTTGCGCTTGGCCAGCGCCACGCGCACGCGCCAGGCGCGGGTGGCATCGGTCTGCGCCGCCACCGGCAGGGATGCCAGCCGGTGCAGCGCGTCATCGCTGAAATCGGTGGCCACGTACAGCGCCATGGCGGCGCGGATGCGGTGCACCTGCGCGCTGCTGAAGCGGAAGTGGTCGCGCAGCACCGGCCACAGCCTGTCGGCACGATCGCTGTCGCGGCGCGCGACGCTGACCATGGCCAGGGTCGCGGCGTGCCGGTTGCGCGCGTCGTCCGGCCACGACCCGGCGGCCTCGGCGGCGGCCTGCGGGTGGCGCAGCGCCTGCGCCAGGTGCTGTGCCTGGATCCGGTCCGTGCCGTGCAGCCAGCGCGCCAGCCATGCCACGGTGCTGCCGTAGCCGGCGTCGACGGCGCGGTCGATGCGTTGCCACAGGCGTTCGGCGGTAAGCAGGCCGTGCGCGTGCGCCCATTCCTGCACGGGCGAGCAGGACGACGGCAGCGACGGATCCTTCCACAGCTCGGCCAGGTCGTCGTCCCACTGCAGGGTCCCGCCCCGTGCCAGCCGCGCCTGCAGGGCGTAGCAGGCCAGGCTGTCGCCCAGTCCCGGCTGGTACAGGGCGAGAAAATTCGTCCAGTCCTTGCGCCGTGCCAGTTCGGCAAGGAAGTGCCGGCGCAGGTCGTGGGCCGGCAGCAGGTTCGGGTAGCGTTCCAGGTAGCCGCGCACGTGCGCCACGTCGAGGCTGCGCAGGTCGTGTTCCAGCGACGCGGCTTGCAGCCACGGGTACAGCGGGTAGGACTCGAGCCCGCCGGCGAGCGAGCGCCAGTGGTTGCCTCCCTGCCGGGCGGCGGCGTAGGCCTGCTTGAAGGCGGCGCGTTGTGCCTCGCGTTGGTGGCTGTCGGGCGCGGCTTGGGTCGAAAGGCAGACCAGGAAACCGGCAAGGATCAGGCAGAAGCGGGCGGCAAGGCGCGGCATGGGCAGGTGGCGCGGCATGGCAACTCCATCGTGAATGCGTCCCCTGCATGCCCGATTGTAGGGGAAAGCCGGACGCGATCGGGAAAGCCGCTCCGCGCGGGTTGCCGGGAGCACGGATGGATGCCGCGTCCCGGCGATGACGCGTGGCCGGACCGGCGGCTGCGCTCAGGGCGATGTCTGGCGGGTGATTTCGCGGGCCGGGAGCGGCCGGTGGGCGTCGAGGCTGGCGATGGTGCCGGGCAACCGGATCTCGGCGGCCAGCGGCAAGTGGTCGGAGAAGGCCGGCGCCAGCGTCCACACGCGTTCCAGCTCGAGTTCGCCGGAAATCAGGATGTGGTCCAGGGCGCGGTGCGGGCGCCAGCTCGGGAAGGTCGGGGTCGGTTGCGCCGGCGGTTGCAGGTGGGTGTGGCGGAACAGGTGGCGCATTTCCGGGCTGTCGGCATCGGTGTTGAGGTCGCCCATCAGTACCGCGTGCGGATAGCTGGTCAGCAGTTCGGCGATGAAGGCCAGTTGCCGCGCGCGCGCCTGGTTGCCCAGCGACAGGTGCGCGATGGCCACGGCCAGCGTTTCCCCGCCGTGGCTGAAACCGGCCAGCAGCACGCCGCGGCCGGGGACGCGGCCGGGCAGCGGGTAGTCCAGCACCTCGCTCGGCTCGAGGCGGCTGATGAGGCCGTTGGCGGTGTGCGCCAGGCGCCCGATCGGACGGTTGGGCTGGTAGCTCCAGTAGGGCATGCCGGCCGATTCGGCGAGGTAGCGGGTCTGGTTGCGGAAACCCGAGCGCAGGCTGCCGGCGTCGGCTTCCTGCAGGCCGATCACGTCGAACGGTTCGAACATGCGTGCCAGGCGGTCGAGGTTGTCCAGCTTGGTGCGCGTGGGCAGCACGCTGGCCCAGCTGCGGGTGACGTATTCGCGGTAGCGCTGGACCCGGGCGCCGGCGAGGATGTTGCAGCTCAGCAGGCGCAGCGGCGAGCGGGCGGGAATGGAGTCGGCACGATTCATGGACTTGCGACAGGTACCGCCAACGTGCGGTGGGGCTCCATCATAGCCGGCCCGGCCGGGAGCGGAAGAACGGCGTTCAGTGTTCCTTCGATTTGAGCTCGCGCTCGACCAGCCAGCGGGTCAGGTCCACGAGTTCCTCGAAGCTGTGGATGCGGTTGCTGCGGTACTTGCCGTCGACCACGATGGTGGGCGTGGCGTCCACGCCCCAGCGCCGGGCCAGGCGCGAGTCGGCAAGCATTCGGCGGTCGGTCTCGGATGAGTTGGCCGCGCGCAGGAAGGCTTCGCGGTCGACGCCGTGGCGGGCGTAGAAACCGGCCAGGTCGGACAGCGAGTTCATCGGGTAGTTGAGCTGGAACTTGGCCTTGAAGACGTCGTCGTGCAGGGAACGGGCCACGCCCAGCTCGCGGGCGGCGTAGTAGGCACGGGCGTACGGTTCCCAGGCGCGGCTGAACACGGCCGGGATGTAGTGCACCACGACGCCCTCGGGCAGCGAGGCCGCCAGCTTGTCCATGTACGGCGCGAAGTGCGCGCAGTGGATGCAGCCGTAGGAAAACACTTCCACCACCTCGACCTTGCCCTGGTCGGAGTAGCGTTGCGGCGAGGAGATGGTGACGTACTCGTTGCCGTTGGTGAATTCGGCCTTGCCGGCGTCCTGCGCCGAGCAGGCCGTGGCCAGCAACAGCAGGCCCAGGGACAGGGTGATGTGCTTGATCATGGAAACCTCCGGTCGGGATCGCCGCCCCGTGGCGCGGCGTCGTCCCTGGACCCTACTTGCCGGCCGCTTCCTTGGCCACCAGCCACTTGGCCAGTTCGATGCCCTTTTCGTAGCTGCCCACGGTAGTGAAGCTGAAGCGGTACTTGCCGTCGACGACGAAGCTGGGCGTGGCGGGGACGCCGTAGTCCTTGATCAGCTTGTCGGCGCGCTTGATCTTGGTGTCGACGGCGAAGGAGTTGGCCACGGCCACGAACTCCTCCGGCTTCACGCCGAACCTGGCGTAGAACCCGGCGATGTCGTGGATGTCCGGCCATTCCGAACGCGGCTTGGGGCGCCCGGTGGCGAGGTTGTAGGTGGCCGTCTCGCCGCTCTTCCAGGTGGCGTCGAACATGTCGTCGTAGGTTTCCGCGGCGATGCCCAGCGCCTTGGCGGCGTAGTAGGCGCGCTGGTACACGACCCAGTTCTCGTCCGGGCGGAAGCCGGCCGGCAGGTAGGCCATGGTGGCGTAGGACGGCAGCTCCGCCCTCATCTTGTCGACGAAGGTGTGGGCCGCGTTGCAGGCCGGGCAACCGTAGGAAAATATCTCGACCACTTCGACCTTGTCGGTGTTGGTGACCTTGGGCTGTTGCGGCTCGATGCGGAAATAGTCCCTGCCTTCGACCCACTTGCCGTTGTCGACGAAGTGCTTGGCGGCCTCGGCGCGCGCGGCTTGGGCGGCGGCGTCCATGCCGGACGACGCGGCCGCGGGAGCGGAAGATGTCGTGGCGGCTCCGGTGGTGTCCGCGGTGGCGGCCGGCGCGGGCGCGGTTTCGGTGGCAGCGGTCGTGGCCGACGTGGCCGGAGCCGTCGTCGTGGCGGTCGTTGCCGGTGCAGCGTCGGCCGGCGTGGCCGGGGGCGCGTGGTTGCCGTCGCCGGAGGAACCGCAGGCGGCGAGCGCGAGGGCCAGCGGCAGGATGAACAGGAGACGTCGGGACATGGCGATGAACCTTGTGGAGGGGGAATCAGCGGGAAAAGCGCCAGGTCCGTGGCGCAGCGGCCTCAGGGCGTGGCGGAGGCCGTGGCGTCGGTGTTGGTGTGCAGCCCCTCGATGTAGCTGGCGACGGCGGCGATGTCCTTGCTGGTCAGCTTTTTCGCGATCGAGGGCATGATCTGGTCGTGCTTGCTTTTGCCCCAGGTGTCGCCGTCGTGCCAGGCCGTCAGCACCTGCTGCACGTAGTCGGCGTGCTGGCCGGCCAGTTGCGGGTAGGGCGCGCCCGGGTTGCCGTGGCCGTCCGGGCCGTGGCAGGACATGCAGGCGGGAATGCCGCGCTCGGCGTCGCCCTCGCGATAGAGCGTGCCGCCGGGGCCGACCAGCGCCTCGTCGGCGACGCCGGGCTTGACCTTCTGGCTGGCGTAGTACGCGCCGATGTCGTGCATGTCCTTGATCGACAGCGGCGTGGCCATGCCCAGCATGATCGGGTTCTGGCGCTGGCCGCTCTTGAAGTTCTTCAACTGCTCGACGATGTAGTGTTCGTTCTGGCCGGCCAGCTTGGGATACATCGCGACGCTGGAGTTGCCGTCCATGCCGTGGCAGGCGCCGCACACGGCGGCCTTGGCCTGGCCGGCCACGGGATCGCCGGACAACGGTCCCGTTTCCGCGGCGACGGCGCTGGAGGCGGCAGCGGCCGGTGCCGAAGCCGCGCCCGCGGGAGCGGATGCGACGGTTGCCGGGCCCGATGCCGCCGTGGCCGGGACGGAGGCGGCCGGCGCCACGCCGGCACTGGCGGCGGTTGCCGTCGATGCCGCCGGCCGGGGCGGGGCATCCTGCGCCATGGCCGCTCCCGCGGCAAGCGCGGCGGCGATAACTACAACACGCCGAAAACTCATACACTGTCTCCCGAAAGTGGATGCTGCATATGCGGCAGAATACCGAACCCGTGAAATTATCACGGTCCCCTTCCGACCGGTCAAATTGCCGATGTCCCCCAATCCCTTGCAGGGCGCGCAGTTCGTCCTTGCCGCCCACACCCTGAGCCAGTTGCCGCCCGACCATGGGGCCGAGGTGGCATTTGCCGGGCGTTCCAATGCCGGCAAGTCCAGCGCGCTCAACGCCCTCACCGGCCGCAAGTCGCTGGCCCGCACCTCGCGTACTCCCGGCCGCACGCAGCAACTGGTGGTATTCGGTCTCGCCGAGGATACACGACTGGTGGACCTGCCCGGCTACGGCTACGCCAGGGTGCCGGAAAAGCTGCGGACACACTGGCGTGGCGAGATCGATGCCTACCTGCGCCGGCGCCGCAGCCTGTGTGCGGTGGTGCTGATTGCCGACATCCGGCATCCGCTGAAGCCTTTCGACCGGCAGATGCTGGACTTCTGCCATGCTACCGACCTGGCCTGCCACGTGCTGCTGACCAAGGCGGACAAATTGTCGCGGGGCGAGGCTGCCGCAGCCTTGCGGGCGGCTCGCAAGCTGTGCGCCGACGAAGGCTGGTCGGCGACCCTGCAGGTCTTTTCGTCGCACGCGGGCACGGGCGTGGAGGAAGCCCGCGCGATGGTGATGACGCTGCTGGGAAGCTGAGCGCAGGGGGCCCTGCCCGCCGAACAAGGCTTTTTCCACTGCGCGGCTCGCACGGATGGCCGGTGCGTGTTACAGGGCCTGCATGAAGACCCGGCACAGCGTTTCCATGCCGGCGCGGTCGTCTTCGTCGAAGCGCCCGGTGCGCGGGCTGTCCACGTCCCACACGCCCAGCAGCGAGCCGTCGGCGCGCACCAGCGGCACCACGATTTCCGAGCGCGAGGCCGAGTCGCAGAAGATGTGGTCGGGATGCGCGTTGACGTCGGCCACCACCTGCGACTGCCGCGTCTCGGCGGCGATGCCGCACACGCCCTTGCCGAGCGCGATGCGGATGCAGGCCGGCCGGCCCTGGAACGGGCCGACCACCAGTTCGGTGCCGTCGAAAAGATAGAAGCCGGCCCAGTTGAGGTCGGGCAGGGCATGGAACACCAGCGCGGCAAAGTTGGCCGCGTTGGCGACCAGGTCGCGCTCGCCGTCGAGCAGGGCGCGGGCCTGCGCGGCCAGTTCGGCGTACATGCCGGATTTGTCGGTGGCGGTGAGTGTGGCGGCATGGAACATGATGAAAGCGGCGTGGCGGCAAACACCGTATTATCCCCCGTCATGAGCGACGATTCACCACGGCCGGCCCTTGCGGCCCGCCACCGGCAGCGCCAGAGCGGGCGCCTGGACAATTTCGTCGATGGCGCGTTCGCCTTCGCCATCACGTTGCTGGTGATCAGCGGCGCGGACCTGCCGCGCTCGGTGGACGCGCTGGTGCACGCGTTGCGCGGGGTGCCGGCCTTCGCCGTGTGCTTCGTCCAGCTGGCGCTGTTCTGGCACGGCCACGTGCGCTGGCGCGAGATCGTCGGCGGTACCGACGGCACCGGCCTGCGGCTGTCGCTGCTGCTGGTGTTTTTCGCGCTGATCTTCGTGTTCCCGCTGCATCTGGTGTACGCCAGCCTGTTCAACGGCATGACGGGCGGCGCGTTGTCTCCCGACTTCCGGACTGCGGGAAGCCTGGTCGACCTGGCCGGGATGAAGACCTTGTTCGTCTGTTACGGCCTGTCCTATGCCTGCATGGGCGGCACCCTGTGGGCGCTGTTCCGCCACGGCGCGCGTTCGGCGCGCCAGGTGCCGGGCGCCGAGGTCGTGAGCCTGCGCGTGCACGCCGCCGTGTGGGCGTTCGCGACCGTGGTCGGCATCGTGTCCATGGTGGTGGCGTTGTGCGCCGTCAACGGCATCTGGATCGCCCTGGCGGGGTTCACCTACGCCCTGCTCGCCCTGACCGGCGTGGTGGCCGGGCGCGCGCGCCGGCGTGCGCAGGCCGACCCGGCGCTCGCGGAGAACTGAATGCGCGATGTTTTCGTGGCCGGCACCGATACCGAGGTCGGCAAGACGTTCGTGTCCTGCGCCTTGCTGCGCGCGTTGCGTGGCGCCGGGCATCGCGCCACCGGCATGAAACCGGTGGCCAGCGGCTGTACGGACACGCCCGAGGGCCTGCGCAACGAGGACGCGCTGGCGCTGATCGAGGCCAGCGACCCGCACCCCGGTTATGCCGACTGCAACCCGTTTGCCTTCGTCGAGGCGGTGTCGCCGCACATCGCCGCCGCACAGACGGGCGCCGAAGTCGTGATGGCGCCGATCGAGGCGGCGTACGCGCGCCTGGCCGAACGTGCCGACGCGGTGCTGGTCGAGGGCGTGGGCGGCTGGCAGGCGCCGCTGTCGCCACGGCTGCCGGCCAGCGCGCTGCCGCAGACGCTGGAGTTGCCGGTGATCCTGGTGGTCGGGCTCAAGCTGGGTTGCCTGAACCATGCGCAGTTGTCCGCGCGCGCCATCGTCGACGACGGCTGCGAGCTGCTCGGCTGGATCGGCAACCGCATCGACCCGGCGATGCGGCGGCCGCAGGAAAACATCGACACCCTGCGTCGATGGCTGCCCGTGCCCTGCCTGGGCGTGGTCGAACACGGCGCGTCCCCCGCGGAGGCGGCCGCGCAGGTGGCGTCGGCCGTGGATGTTCTTGCATGATGGGCCCGTCGCAAGGAGGCCCCGATGGAATCGGCTTCCGCCGCGTTGCGCCTCGTGGAAGCGGCTTCAGTCGCGACTGCCGGCGCCGAAAACCAACAGCCCGTGGCGAGGCCCGGTCGTGACTGAAGTCTCTCCCACGGGAAAACCCTGTCCGCAACCAACATGCTCCGGAATCAGCCAGAGCCGCTTCGAGGAGAACCCGTCATGAGCCGTCAACGCTATTACTTTTCCATTGCCGATTTTGCCGAAGCCCGCGGCCGGGATCCCGATTTCGCCTTCCGGGGCGAGAGCCCCGAGGCGCTGGCCGACGCCTTGCGCCAGGCCCTGCGCACGTCGGACCTGTTCGAGCGCTGGCGCGCCAGGCAGGAAGATCCGGACCAGGTCGACAAGAGCCTGGCGGCTGTCGATCCGCAGGCCGAGGTCACGGCCGCACAGGCCAGCCTGAAAGTGGACATGCAGGTGACCACCGACCTGCCCATGCGCGTGCTGCGCCACCGCCTGGAGCTTCTGATCGGCAGCCACTGGACCCTGCACGACGTGCGCTGAGGCGCTGCCGCCGCGGCCCGCCGGCCGCGGGCCCGCGTGGACTTGTGCCGAAAAACCCTAGTACAGTGAGCCCACTTTGCCTGGCGTCGCCGCGGGTGACGCCATCCCTTACATCGAGAGGATCCTCACGATGCATCGTACCCGTACGCTTGTCGTCATGATTGCCGCCGGTATCGCCATGGCGGCCTGTTCGTCGTCCAACTCGCCCGGGCAGCAGGAGCCGGCCTCCCAGGCCAGCGCCCCCGCCGCCGCGACCACGGCCGCGACCACGCACACCAACCCGTTCTTCACCAGGAGCACGTTGCCGTTCCAGGCGCCGCCGTTCGACAAGATCCGGGACGGCGACTACAAGCCGGCCATGGAGAAGGGCATGGCCGAGCGCCTGGCCGAGGTCGACAAGATCGCCGACAATCCGAACCCGCCGACCTTCGAGAACACCTACGTGGCGCTGGAAAAGACCGGCGCGCTGCTGCATCGCGTGATGCACGCCTTCAACGCCGTCACCAGCGCCAACACCAATCCGACCCTGCAGAAGGTGCAGAAGGAAATGGCCCCCAAGCTGGCGGCCAACGATGACGCGGTCTATCTCAACGAGAAGCTGTTCCAGCGCCTCAAGGCCGTCTACGACCAGCGCGACCAGCTCGACCTGGATCCCGAATCGCTGCGCCTGGTCAACGTGGTCTACAACAACTTCGTGCGCCATGGCGCCAACCTGGGCAAGGCCGACAAGGCCAGGCTGAAACAGCTCAACCAGAAGGCCGCCACGCTGCGCGCCGCGTTCGTCAGCAAGCTGCTGGCGGCGACCAAGGCCGGCGCGCTGGTGGTGGACGACAAGGCGGCGCTGGCCGGCCTGTCCGACGCCCGGATCGCCGCCGCCGCGCAGGCCGCCAAGGACCGCGACCTTTCCGGCAAGTGGGTCATCCCGTTGCAGAACACCACCCAGCAGCCGCTGCTGGCGCAACTGAGCGACCGCGCTACGCGCAAGGCGCTGTACGAGGCGTCCTGGACGCGCGCCGAAAAGGGCGACGACAACGATACCCGCGCCACCATCAAGCAACTGGCCAAGGTGCGCGCCGAGACGGCCAAGCTGCTGGGCTTCCCGAACTGGGCCGCCTGGAAGCTGACCAACCAGATGGCCAAGACCCCGGACAACGTCGAGGACTTCCTGGGCAAGCTGGCCCCGGCCGTGGTGGCCCAGGCCAAGCGCGAGGCCGCGGCCATCCAGGCGCAGATCGACGACAGCGGCAAGGACTTCAAGCTCGAGCCCTGGGACTGGCAGTACTACGCGCAGAAGGTGATGAAGGCCAAGTACGACATCAACCAGGACGAGATCAAGCCGTATTTCGAACTCGACAACGTGCTCGAGAACGGCGTGTTCTACGCCGCCAACCAGCTCTACGGCCTCACCTTCAAGGAGCGCCACGACATTCCCGTCTACCAGAAGGACGTGCGCGTGTTCGAGGTGTTCGATGCCGACGGCTCGCCGCTGGGGCTGTTCTACTGCGACTACTTCAAGCGCGACAACAAGGGCGGCGGCGCGTGGATGGACAACCTGGTCACGCAGTCGAAACTGCTGGGCCAGAAGCCGGTGATCTACAACGTCGCCAACTTCCCCAAGCCGGCCCCCGGCCAGCCCGCGCTGCTGACCTGGGACGACGTGATCACCATGTTCCACGAGTTCGGCCACGCCCTGCACGGCTTCTTCGCCGACCAGAAGTACCCGACCCTTTCGGGCACCAGCACCGCGCGCGACTTCGTCGAGTTCCCGTCGCAGTTCAACGAGTACTGGGCGTCCAACCCCAAGGTGTTCGCGCACTTCGCGAAGCACTACAAGACCGGCAAGCCGATGCCCGAGGAACTGGTCGGGAAGATGCGCGACGCCGGCCTGTTCAACGCCGGCTACGCCATGACCGAGCTGGTCGAGGCGGCCGACCTGGACATGAACTGGCACACGCTGTCGGTCGACCGGATCCCGACCGACGTCGACAAGTTCGAGGCCGCGTCGCTGGAAAAGGACGGCTTCCCGCCGAACCTGGTGCCGCCGCGCTACCGTTCCAGCTACTTCATGCACATCTGGGGCAACGGCTACTCGGCCGGCTACTACGCCTACCTGTGGACGCAGATGCTGGCCGACAACGCGCACCAGTGGTTCCTCGACAACGGCGGCCTGACCCGCGCCAACGGCGACCGCTTCCGCAAGATGGTGCTCTCGCGCGGCAACACCGAAGACCTGGCCAAAATGTACAAGGCCTGGCTGGGGCACGACCCGAAGATCGGCCCGATGCTGAAGTACCGCGGCCTGGAACAGAAGTAAGGCCCGCTGCACGGCACGAAAAAGGCCCGCGTCGCGCGGGCCTTTTTCGTGGGCGGGGCAGGTCGTGTCCGGTCGCCTCGTCATCCGCCTTGACCGGTTTGTTCCATGCATGTTTTTCCGGGGTCCCGGGGTTCCGGACCTCAGGCGTGACGGCAGAGCACGTCCACCAGGGTCCCCTCGGCGTCGAACAGCCACCATTCCTCGCGGCTGACGCCGATCACGGGCACCACCGTGGCGACGGTCCTGTCGTAGCCGTCGAAACGCGAACGCACGTCTTCGGGGATGCGCCGGTCGTCGGCGTCGAGCATCCCGGAATCGCTGGTGTCCACGAGAACATGGGAAGAAGTTGCCATCAAACACATCCTGTGTGCCGGAGCCGTACGCACTATGCGGGTTCCGCGTCGCAGATTCTGCGACCTGATCGAGCTCGTGGCAAACTTCCGTCATGCCCGGACGGGCATATCCGCGCGGGGCGCGCAGGCCGGGGCGGCACGGGCGCCGCTGCCGCGTCCGCGCCGTTTCAGTAGGCGAATTCGCGGAAAACCGGGTCGACGCACTCCTGCCACGGGCCGTGGAAAAGCTCCAGCTTGCGTTCGGCCGGGGTCTGGTTGGCCTGGGCGAACTCCAGCAGCGGTTCGAGGAACATGGTTTCGTCGGCGCCGTGCCGGTTCAGGCGGGCACGCCGCTTCAGGCCGTGGCCGGCGATCTTCAGCGTTTCCAGGGCCAGTTCGCGTACCGTGGCACCGCGGAACGGCAGTTTCAGCGCCTGTTTCGGCACGCCGTCGCGCAGCGCGTTGCGTTCTTCCATGGAAAAATCCTTGACCAGGTCCCAGGCGGCATCCAGCGCCGCGTCGTCGTACAGCAACCCGACCCACAGCGCCGGCAGCGCGCACAGGCGGTTCCACGGGCCGCCGTCGGCGCCGCGCATCTCCAGGAACTGCTTCAGGCGCACTTCCGGGAACACGGTGGTCATGTGGTCGGCCCAGTCGCGCATGGTCGGACGGGTGCCCGGCAGTTGCGGCAGCTTGCCGGCCAGGAAATCGCGGAAGCTGGCGCCGGCGACGTCCACGTAGCGGTCGTCCTGGTAGGTGAAGTACATCGGCACGTCGAGCAGGTAGTCGACCCAGCGTTCGTAGCCGAAGCCGTCGGCGAACACGAAGTCGAGCATGCCGGTGCGGTCCGGGTCGGTGTCGGTCCACACGTGCGAGCGGTAGCTCAGGAAACCGTTGGGCTTGCCGTCGGTGAACGGCGAGTCGGCGAACAGCGCGGTGGCGATCGGTTGCAAGGCCAGCGCCACGCGGAACTTCTTCACCATGTCCGCTTCGGATTCGAAGTCCAGGTTGACCTGCACGGTGCAGGTGCGCGTCATCATGTCCAGGCCGAGGTCGCCGCGCGTGGGCATGTAGCGGCGCATGGTGGCGTAGCGTTCCTTGGGCATCCACGGCATCTGGTCGCGCTTCCACTTGGGCTGGAAGCCCATGCCGAGAAAGCCCATGCCGAGCCGGTCGGCGACCGAGCGCACTTCTTCCAGGTGGCAGGTGACTTCGCGGCAGGTCTCGTGGATGGTTTCCAGTGGCGCGCCGGACAGTTCCAGTTGCCCGGCCGGTTCCAGCGTGATCGAGCCGCCGTCGCGCGCCAGCGCCACCGGCAATTCGCCCTGGCGCACGATGTCCCAGCCGTGTTCGGCGGCGATGCCCTCGAGCAGGGCGCGGATGCCGCGCTCGCCCTCGTATGGCGGTGGCTTGAGGTCGTCCCAGTAGAAGCCGAATTTTTCATGCTCGGTGCCGATGCGCCAGGCGTCGCGGGACTTTTCACCGGCGGCGATGCTGGCGACGAGATCGTCGATGCCCGTGACGGGCGTGGCCTTGGCGTGACTGGGGATGGACACCGGCATTCCTCGGGGAAGGGGATCGTTTCACTGTGGGGGCTGCGGAGGCAAATTGGAAGGGTGGCCCGGGCGCGGCTCGTGGTAGTTTGCCCTTTTCGTCACGGAGCCGGGCCATGACCGATCGCAGGCAATTCATCAAGGCATCGCTGCTGGGCGCTTCCGCGCTGGCCATGGGCGACGCGGTGGCCGGACCGGGATCGGCGCGCGGAGGTGATCGCGCAGCGGCTCCCGTGGCGCGCGTGGTGTCCACGTGGGATTTCGGCGTGGCGGCCAACCACGCGGCGTGGTCGGTCATGGATCGGGGCGGCAGCGCGCTGGACGCCGTGGAAGCCGGCGCGCGCGTGCCCGAGGCGGACCTCAAGAACCACAGCGTCGGCAAGGGCGGTTATCCGGACCGCGACGGCAAGGTCACCCTGGACGCCAGCATCATGGATGCCGACGGCAGTTGCGGCGCGGTGGCCGCCCTGGAGCATGTCACCCATGCGGTGTCGGTGGCGCGGCGGGTGATGGAGCGTACGCCGCACGTTCTGCTGGCCGGCGACGGCGCCTTGCAGTTTGCCCTGGAACAGGGCTTCCACAAGGAAGACCTGCTGACCCCGGCGGCCGAGAAGGCATGGCACGAGTGGCTGAAGAAGGCGCATTACCAGCCGCGGATCAACAGCGAGGTGCGCGACTACGGCGCCGGCATGCCGGGCGGCGAGGACAACCACGACACCATCGGCATCCTCGCCGTGGACGCGAAGGGCCGCCTGGCCGGCGCCTGCACCACCAGCGGCATGGCTTGGAAACTGCACGGTCGTGTCGGCGACAGCCCGATCATCGGCGCCGGCCTGTACGTGGACGGCGAGGTCGGCGGCGCCACCTCCACCGGCGTGGGCGAGGAAGTGATCCGCAACGCCGGCAGTTTCCTGGTGGTCGAGCTGATGCGCCAGGGACGCACGCCGCAGGAAGCCTGCCGCGAGGCGGTGATGCGCATCATCGGCAAGCGGCCCGAGGCGGCCAAGGAGTTGCAAGTGGCGTTCCTGGCCATGAACAAGGACGGCGAGGTGGGCGCCTGGGCGATCCAGAAAGGTTTCTCCTATGCCGTGTGCGATGCGCAAAACCCGAGCGCGCTGATTCCGTCGCACAGCGTCTACGGCGCATGAGCGGCGCCATTCTGGAAGTGGCGGCCAATTCGGTGGCTTCGGCCTGTGCCGCGCAGGCCGGCGGCGCCGCGCGCGTGGAACTGTGTGCCGCGCTGGAGGCGGGCGGCCTGACGCCGTCGCACGCGATGATCGCCATGGCGCGCGAAAGACTCGACATCACCGTGTACGTGCTGGTCCGTCCACGCGCCGGCGATTTCGTCTACGGCGAGCCGGAGATCGAGACCATGCGGCGCGACATCGAGGCCTGCGCCGCCCTCGGTTGCGACGGGGTGGTCGTGGGTGCCCTGGACGCCGATGGCGGGATCGACGCTGCCGCATGTCGCGTCCTGATGGCGGCGGCCGGCGACATGGGCGTCACGTTCCATCGCGCCTTCGACCTGGTGCCCGACCAGCACGCGGCCCTCGAGGACATCGCGGCGCTGGGGTGCGAGCGCATCCTGACGTCGGGCGGGCAGCCCGATGCCGTCGCCGGCGCGCCGCGCATCCGCGAGCTCGTCGAACAGGCCGGCGAACGCGTGGTGGTGATGCCCGGTGCCGGCGTCAACAGCAACAACGTCGCTGGTCTGGCCGGAACCACCGGGGCGCGCGAATTCCATGCCTCGGCCAGGCGCACGCTGGCCTCGCGCTTTCGCGTCGACACGCCTTTCGTCGACATGAGCGCCGGCGAATCGCGCACCGACGAGGCCGAGGTGCGTGCTCTCGTCGCGGCCCTGGCCGCTTGCTGAAATGCCGTGCAGGATGGTTGTTGTTGCTGGCGGGCAATGCCCGCCCTACCTAGCAAATGCGAGTAGGGCGGGCATTGCCCGCCAATGAAGCCGCGTGATACGAGCGTGTGTCAATCGCGCACCACGGCGTACTCGCGCGCGTTTTCGCTCCACACCGGCGCGCTGGCAACGGCCGGCAATACGTCATCCGGATTCGCCACCAGTTGCCACATCGCGGCGTGCTCGCGGTTCATGAAAC